>PAFO01000025.1 GCA_002705385.1 Flavobacteriaceae bacterium | reverse complement strand
TAACTAGTTTAAGATTATTAAAACATGAAAAAGCTGCATTGTTGAAACATGCAGTAAGTTATTTCAAATTACATTTACAACAATTCAAACCACCGAAATCTATAGAAATATTGAATGAGCTCTTTAAAGTTTCATAGAATTCTTATCCCTCTTATTACTCCTTTATGGATCTTAGGTCAGGAAGCTTTAATTCTAGATGGGATATCTGGTAATCCTTTAGAAGGGGTTGCTTTGTTTGACAACTCTAAATCAAAAGCGGTATTAACAAATATTGATGGTAAAGCACCATTAAGTATTTTCTCTGTTAATGATTCCATAAATATTCAATTTATAGGATTTGAAACTCTACAAATAAAATTAGAAAGTAAACAACTTGAAAATGGAATTACTATTGCCTTGAATCCTAAAAATCAAACTCTTAATGAGGTAATTCTATCAGTAGCTAGAAATGCAACCAGCAGAAAACAAATTGCTGAAAAAGTGGCAGTAATTGATAGAAAAAATATTGAATTTCAAAGACCAAGTTCAGGAGCAGAGTTAGTAGGTTTGAGTCCTGGGGTTAGGATACAAAAATCTCAAGGTGGAGGTGGAAGCCCAGTGATTCGGGGNTTTGAGGCAAATAGAATCTTNATGGTNGTCGATGGTGTTCGTATGAATAATGCTATTTACAGGAGNGGGCANCTTCAAAATGCAATCACCATCAACCCNAATATAATAGAACGAGTTGAAGTTGTTTATGGATCTTCTTCAGTAGGGTATGGNTCAGATGCCCTAGGTGGNGTAATACATTACTTCACAAAAAGTCCACTAATNAATAGTGAAAAGAAAAAGTCCTTTTNTTTTTCAAGNGATTTCTCTTCTGCAAATTATTCAACNATCAATTCATTTTCGTCTGAATTGAGCTTTAAAAAATGGGCTAGTTTAAGTAGTATAAGTTATTCAGGGTTTGGAGACATCCGGATAGGTAAAAATCGGNCTCANGGTTTTGAAAACTGGGGACTNACNCCTTTTTATTCCAATAATTCTAGAACATTTTATAGTTCTAATCAAGTGGTTAACGAAAATCCTTTAATACAAAAAAATACGGCCTATAATCAACTAGATCTGTTTCAAAAGTTTCTAGTTCAATTAGATGATAAAAACCAATTTATTCTNAATATCCAATATTCTAATTCCTCTGATATTCCACGCTATGATAAGCTGATTGAAGAACGTAATGGAAACCTTAGATATGCAGAGTGGTATTATGGTCCACAAAAGCGTTTACTTATTTCTCCTAAATTGAAATTCTATCCACAAAAAAAACTCATGAATTCTGGTCGAATTACTATGGCTTTTCAATCTATTGAGGAATCTAGAAATAACCGATCATTTGGAAATTTAATACGTAAGATTCAGAAAGAAAAAGTTGAAGTATGGAGTCTGAATGGAGATTTTGAATTTAAATATAATGATAGGCACTCCTTCTCCTATGGTTTTGAAGCTACTTTTAATAAAGTTAAATCATATGGATTCGGTAAAAAATTAATCATTCAGCAAAATGAAATTATTGATTTAGCTCCATCTGAACCATTTCCTTCACGCTACCCAAGCGAAGGAAGCTCTTATGATAGTTTTGCTGGATATATTAACTGGATATGGGACTTCAATCCTAAACTAACTNTAAATTTTGGAGCAAGATTTACAAACACTAACCTGGAGGCACGTTGGAAAGAGTATTATAATATTAATGCACTTTTAGATATAGTTAATCTTGATTCAAAAGCGCTAACTAGCACCTTAGGATTAACCTACAGGCCTTCTGAACAAATCCAATGGAATGCAATTATTTCAAACGGGTTTAGAAATCCCAATATAGATGATATAGGAAAAATAAGAGAAAGTCAAGGCTTATTGGTAGTACCTAATCCTTTTTTATTCCCAGAATATGCCTATAATCTTGAATTTGGAGTCAAAAAGTATTTTAATCAGTCCAAAAATTATATTTCTATTAGGGCTTTTTCGACACTCATTTCTAGTCATATTGGCAGAAGCTATTACTCTATTTTTTCAGATATNTCAACGCCAGACAACAATACAATAATTTACAATGAAGAAGAAGTCACAACATTAGCAAATAGGAATCTTGGTAATCGATATCTATATGGTGGCTCTATTGATGGGTNTTTTTCTCTTAGTATCCCCTTGAAAATACGTGGTAATATTTCTATTATTGATGCCGCTAAAAGCATAAAATACGGGCCTTTACCCTCAATATCACCTACTTTTGGGCGTCTATTTATTCAATATCAAAAAGACAAGTTGTTGACTCATCTTAGTTATCAATTTAGTGCTAAAAAAAATGTAGAAGATTATAGCAATGGTGGAGAAGATGGCTTGGAGGAGACACCTCTACTTTCTGAAAACCCTAGGGTTTTCGCAGGAACACCAGCTTGGAATGAACTTTCATGGTTGGCTCAATACAATTTNAAAGATCGTACTGTTTTTAGAGTTGGCTTAGAAAATATTTTTGATGTTCACTACCGACCTTTTGCNTCTGGAATCTCAGCNCCTGGAAGAAATNTNAAATTAGGAGTTAATTACAGCTTCTAAGTCCTAGGTTATCAGTATTCAACAATTGTNTTCATTACTCTATTTGATTGAAATTAGTTACTTTCGCACATTAAGTTAATCTACTATTAGTATATGCCTTAATTTGACACAAATNAAATAAATAAAAATTAATAACAAGTGANGTTTAAGGAATACAAACAACTGGATTTGCCTAACATTGCTAAAGAAATTCTAAAACAATGGAAGGATGAGGACACTTTTTCTAGAACCTTAAATAATAGAAATGGATGTCCCCAATTTATTTTTTACGAAGGACCTCCATCTGCAAATGGAACACCTGGTATACATCATGTAATGGCACGAGCTATTAAAGACATTTTTTGTCGTTATAAAACTCAGAAAGGTTATCTAGTAGATCGGAAGGCAGGATGGGATACACACGGACTTCCTGTAGAACTTGGTGTAGAAAAAGAACTTGGAATTACTAAAGATGATATTGGAAAAAGTATTAGCATAGAAGATTATAATTCCTCTTGTAAAAAAGCTGTAATGCGTTATACAGATGTTTGGAATTCCCTTACAATGCGAATAGGCTATTGGGTAGATATGGAAAATCCATATGTGACTTATAAATCCAAATACATTGAATCCGTTTGGTGGTTAATCAAGCAAATTCATGAAAAAGGTTTCCTTTACAAGGGTTATACAATTCAGCCCTATTCTCCTATGGCTGGAACTGGGCTAAGCTCACACGAACTAAATCAACCTGGAGCCTACCAAGACATTACAGATACAACAGTAACTGCTCAGTTCAAAGCTATAAATTCAAGTTTGCCAAAATCTCTAAAGGGAGAAATACCCCTTTATTTTTTAGCATGGACCACAACCCCATGGACTTTGCCGTCAAATACCGCACTTACAGTAGGAAAGAAAATTGATTATGCAATTGTAAATACTTTCAATCAATATACTCATGAATCTGTAAGAGTAATTCTTGCTAAAGACCTTGTTGTAAAACAGTTTGGAAAAAAGTACATTGAGCAGGCTACTTTAAAAGAATTTAAGGTTAGTGATAAAAAAATACCATATAAGATAGAGAGTGTAATAAAAGGAAGTAAGCTAGTCAATATTCGGTATGAACAACTTTGGGCAGAAGCGCCTCCTCCGTTTACAAACCCAGAAAATGCTTTCAGAGTAATTGAAGGAGATTTTGTAACAACGGAAGATGGAACAGGTATTGTCCATACTGCACCAACTTTTGGAGCAGACGATGCTAAAGTTGCTAAAGAAGCATCTCCCGAAGTTCCACCTCTTTTAGTAAAAGATGAAAATGAAAATCTAGTTCCATTAGTTGATCTAAATGGTCGCTTCAGAAAAGAAGTTGGTCGCTTAGGTGGGCAGTTTGTAAAAAACGAATACTATCCTAAAGGACAAATCCCTGATCGCTCAACAGATATAGATATTGCGATTCAGCTAAAAAAAGAAAACAAGGCATTTAAAGTTGAAAAATATGTTCACTCATATCCAAATTGCTGGAGAACCGATAAACCCATTCTTTATTATCCGTTAGATTCTTGGTTTATTAAGGTAAAAGATATTAAAGATGAAATGGTTTCGCTGAACAAAGAAATTAACTGGAAACCTAAATCTACTGGCGAAGGTCGTTTTGGTAATTGGATTGCTAATGCAAATGATTGGAATCTTTCCCGTTCCCGATTTTGGGGAATCCCCCTTCCCATCTGGCGAACAGAAGATGACAAAGAAACTCGAGTAATCGGTTCCATCGAAGAGCTAAAAAAAGCAATTGAAGAATCTATTTCAAAAGGGCTAATGGATAATAATCCTTTAGAAAATTTTATCCAAAATGATTTTTCAGAATCTAACTATGATAAGGTGGATCTCCACAAACAAAGTGTTGATAAAGTTATACTGAGCAGTAGCAATGGTGAACCAATGTATAGAGAATCTGACCTGATTGATGTTTGGTTTGACTCTGGCTCCATGCCTTATGCACAATGGCATTATCCCTTTGAAAATAAAGAATTAATAGATCAGGGAAAATGTTTCCCTGCAGATTACATAGCAGAAGGAGTAGACCAAACCCGTGGTTGGTTTTATACTCTTCATGCCATAGCTACTCTTGTCTTTAAAGAAAAGGCGTATAAAAATGTTATATCAAATGGTTTAGTATTAGATAAAAATGGACAAAAAATGTCCAAAAGATTGGGTAATGCAGTAGATCCATTTGAAACATTAGATCAGTATGGCCCTGATGCCACACGTTGGTATATGATTTCAAATGCAAACCCTTGGGACAATCTAAAATTTGATTTAGAAGGAATTGCCGAAGTACGGCGTAAATTTTTTGGAACACTTTACAATACATATTCTTTTTTTACCTTGTATGCTAATATTGATAGGTTTAGTCCTGAAAAAGAAATAACCATCCCTTACATTCAAAGGCCTGAGATTGATCAATGGATTCTTTCAGAGTTAAACTCACTTATTAAAGGGGTAGATGCTGCCTATGATGATTACGAACCTACTAAGGCTAGTAGAGCCATTTCAGATTTTGTTCAAGAAAAACTTAGTAACTGGTACGTACGGCTTTGTAGAAGACGTTTTTGGAAAGGAGACTATGGTCAAGATAAAATTTCAGCCTACCAAACTCTACACGAATGCTTAATAACTGTTTGTAAGCTTGCTGCTCCTGTTGCCCCATTTTATATGGACCATCTATATCAAGATCTCAATTTAAATACAGAATCCGTTCATCTAACTGATTTCCCAAAAATAAAAAAAGAGTTAATTCAAACAGAATTGGAACAACAAATTAACACTGCAAGAGCCATAACCTCACTTGCATTATCACTGCGTAAAAAGGAACAAATAAAAGTTCGTCAACCTTTACATAAAATCTTAGTCCCAGTAAAAAATAATGTTGAACGAAAGCGAATTGAAAAAATTAGTCTACAACTCAAAAGAGAAATCAATGTAAAGGAGGTTGAACTTTTAGATGAAGCTAATGATCTTTTGGTCAAAGAAATTAAACCAAACTTTAAAGCTCTTGGGCCCCGTTTTGGAAAAGATATTAAATCAGTAACCCAAGCAATAAAAGAACTAAGTACAGAGCAAATCCAACAACTTGAATACGATAAAAATATCGCTCTTGATATCAATGGCAAGAAAATTCTAATAAAAGAAACCGATGTGGAAGTTTTATTCAAAGATATTGAAGGCTGGCAAGTTGCACAAAGTGATGGTTTGACTGTAGCCTTAGACATGACACTGACCCCAGAGCTTATAAAAGAGGGATTGGCAAGAGAGCTAGTGAATAGAATTCAAAACTACAGAAAAGAAAGTGGTTTAGAGGTTACTGATAAAATTGAAGTTTATTTAAAGGAAAATGATAAGTTAGAAGCTGCGGTTTCAGAAAATAAAAGTTATATATTGTCCGAAACTTTAGCAACTAGCTTAATTTTCAAAGTAAATGTTGAGCGGGGGTTTCCTCTGGAATTTGATACAATTAAATCAATCATTCAAATCAAAAAACTAAAGTCATGAATAATAAAACAAGATATACCGACAAGGAATTAAAAGAATTTAGAAAACTAATAGAAGAAAAAATTGATAAAGCCAAAGCGGATCTTGAGCTTTTGAGAAGTGCATACATGAATAATGGAAATAATGGTACAGAGGATACTGCGCCTACTTTCAAGGCATTTGAAGAAGGTTCAGAAACAATGTCCAAGGAAGCAAACACTCAATTGGCGATTCGNCAAGAAAAATTTATAAGGGATTTAAAAAATGCTCTCGTACGTATTGAAAATAAAACATACGGAATATGTCGTGTAACAGGAAAACTAATNAATAAAAAACGATTGTATCTAGTACCTCACGCAACACTGAGTATAGAGGCAAAAAATATGCAGAAATAGCAGCTCTTAAGTTCTGAAAACAAAAAAAACATATTTTACCACTCCTATAGCAGTTACTATTATAACCCTCATATTATTTATAGATCAGGGGAGTAAGTTTTACATTAAACTAAATTATCCACTTTCATCATATGGTGTCCCTGCCATATTAGATTGGGGTTTCTTCAAATTATTATTTGTCGAAAACAGTGGAATGGCAATGGGAACCAAGCTCAATGATTTTATACCTTTTATTTCAGAAAAAACAGCAAAGCTCATTCTCACTTTATTTCGAATAGTTGCTATANCTGGNCTTGGTTATTGGTTATGGAGCTCNATCCAAAANCAAACNCATATTTTTCTTAAATGGGCTTTGGCATTAATTTTTGCTGGTGCACTAGGAAATATTATNGATTCTGTATTTTATGGAGTAATTTTTTCAGACAGTCATAATACTATTGCTAGTCTTTTTCCAGAAAAAGGTTATGCACCTCTTTTCTATGGCCATGTAGTTGANATGCTTCAGTTTCCTTTAGTTGAATGGGATTGGCCTAATTGGATNCCATGGATAGGNGGTGANCACTTCCTTTTTTTTCAATACATNTTCAATATTGCTGATACTTCTATTAGCACAGGGGTAGGTATTTTGATNTTTTTTAACAAAACAATATTTANAAAAAATAATNNTTAAAAANTATATATTTTTCTTGGNCAAACACAATAATCCATTTGAATATCCCCTTCATAAACATCTTCAATAGTTTCAANNGGGTCAAAAAAAGAAAGTCCAANTTTCAATACTTCGGATTTGCATNCNCTTAAAAANCGNTCATAGAATCCTTTTCCATAGCCAACACGATNNCCTTTGAGATCAAAAATCAGTAGTGGTATAAAAACCACATCGAGTTGTTTNNNATTAAAAATAATGCCTTNTTTGGGCTCAGGTATTTGCCATATATTATTTTCAATCCTAGTANTATCNGTAAGTAAAATATGATCNAAATCATATTCCCCTCTGAGTCTAGGAAGTACTACNTCTTTATCTCTACCTTGTAATAANGTTAATAAAAGAGTTGAGTNAACCTCAGCTTTTAGAAGTATAGGTAAAAACAAATGAAAATATTGGAGTTTCCAAATGGGTAGATTTAAGCACTGATTTGCAATTGCAAAACTTAACTCCTCATGAGACTCCTCAGNTAATGCCTTACGNTTTTTTAAGTAATATTCTCTTAGATTTAACTTCGTANACTTCATTTGCATTAAATCCTTATGACATCTATTTTAATCCCAAAGAAAATCAATATTTTCGTTTTGTGAAATCAGAGCAGCTTGAAATTCAAATAAAAAGTCTNCCAGAAGTAGAGGGTGTCTACCAATATTTTGATAAGGAAGAAAAAATTATNTATATAGGAAAGGCTAAAAACTTAAAAAAACGNGTTAATTCATATTTCACAAAAAATCATGACAATAGAAAAACTGCTTTATTAGTAAAAAATATTTATAGAATAGAGCATATTGTAGTTCANTCTGAAATGGATGCACTTCTTCTTGAAAANAATTTAATTAAAAAACATAAGCCTCGGTACAATATTCTNCTCAAGGATGACAAAAGTTATCCATGGATTTGTTTAGAAAANTATCCTAAGCCCAAAATTTTTTTTACNAGAAGCATCANTGATAAAACTAAAGAATATTTTGGNCCATATACAAGNGTTAAGCATTTAAAAATTCTGATTCAATTAATTAAAGAAACCTATCCGTTTTTAAATCAAGAATTAAATCATCTTCTAAAAATTAACAATAAAGAATCGTCCATTATCTTATTTGAAAAACATAAACTTTCAATTAAAGAATTAATAAATGGAAATTTAGGTTTTTGTATTAATCATTTCAAAAAAGAAATGAAANTTCTTTCAAAAGAATTAAAATTCGAAGAGGCNCAAGTTTTAAAAGANAAAATTATNGCNCTAAAAANTNATCAGGCNAAATCAACAATTGTAAATCCAAAAATTAGTAATGTNGATGTTTTTTCAATTGTTTCNGATNAAAGTCATGGATACATTAACTATCTACAGGTATCCTTTGGNGCTATTGTAAGGTCTCATACAATTGAAATTAAAAAGAAATTAGATGAAAAGAATGAAAGCCTTCTTCAACTAGGNATAATTTATATNAGACAACTTTTTTCAAGTAGATCAAAAACTTTATTCTTGTCTCATAATATTTCANTAGGAGAAAAACTCNAAGTTTTTATACCAAAACAAGGNGATAAAAAGAANTTAGTNGATTTATCACTTCGAAATGCNAAATATTTTCGTATNGATCGCTACAAACAAATGAAAATTGTTGATCCTGAACGTCATCTAAAACGTGTTATAAATCAAATGAAAGTTGATTTGAAGTTGCCTAAAGAACCTATTCATATTGAATGCTTTGATAACTCAAATATTCAAGGGTCTAATCCAGTTGCTGCTTGTGTAGTTTTCAAAAATGGGAAACCAAATAAAAAAGAATATCGCCATTATAATATCAAAACCGTAAATGGGCCTGATGATTTTAAATCTATGGAAGAAGTTGTATTTAGACGCTATAAAAGACTTATAGAGGAAGATGCCTCACTTCCAGAATTGATTGTGATTGATGGAGGAAAAGGACAGCTCTCTTCTGCTGTAAAAAGCTTGAACCTTCTCGGATTAAATGGCAAAATATCTATCTTAGGAATTGCCAAAAGACTTGAAGAAATCTATTTCCCTAATGACAGTATTCCGTTATACTTAGATAAAAAGTCCGAAACCCTAAAAATTCTACAACAGTTGCGTGATGAGGCTCACAGATTTGCAATCACATTTCATAGAAAAAAACGAAGTAATTTAAGTTTAAGCTCTGAACTAGATGAAATCATTGGAGTTGGACCTGCAACTAGGGAACAACTTTTCACTCATTTCAAGTCTATTAAAAGAATAAAACAGGTATCACAAAAAGAAATGATCGAATTGTTAGGCCCCAAAAAAGGTAGAAAAATATACAAAGCATTAAACCCTTAATAATTAAGGTTAATTAATATCATCATTTTGGATTTTCTTACCTTTGAGAGATGTCAAAACTTTTCGTCTTTGTAATGCTTTTTTCTTTGTGCATAGGAACTTCTCAGAGCATTCCCCTTGACTCTTTAACTTCTTTAGAATCTTTCCAAGAGGNNGAATGGTTTCAGCTTAGACTACATTACGGNATATTTAACGCTAGCTATGCTAGTTTTACNTTAAAACGGGATACCATTAAAGAGCNTCCTGTGTTTCATGCAATAGGCTTTGGTGAAACCACTGGATTAGCTCGCTNGTTTTTTAAAGTAGAAGACTATTACGAAAGCTATTTTGATGAAAAAACTGGGGCGCCATATAAATTTATCAGAAATATTAATGAAGGTGGCTATACTAAAAATATAGAAATCGATTTTGATCATGAACAAAAAACTGCTAGCGTATTAGATAAAAAAAAGAAAGAAANTAATGATTTCTCAATCAAACCCAATNTNCACGATCTAGTTTCTTGTTTTTATTTCTTGAGAAATTATTATCCTAAAAATGGATTAGCTGTAAACGAAGCTTTTGATATAAATATGTTTTTTGATAATGAAAATTATGTTTTCANGTTAAAATACCTAGGTAAAGAAACAATAGAAAGTAAGTTTGGAANNGTCAGTTGTTTAAAATTTCGCCCTGTTGTTCAATCTGGAAGAGTTTTTAAAGAACAGGAAAGTGTCACNCTTTGGGTATCTGATGATAATAATAGATTACCTATTCGATTACAAGCGGATATTTTAATTGGGTCCATAAAGGCGGATCTTGATAGCTTTAAAAATTTAAAGCACCCCTTTGAAATAGTTGTAGATTAGAATATTTTTATGGCCTAAAATGAATTATTTCAAATCTCTTTGTAGAAAATCCAACCTTCATAAAGTTTTTGGAGTTTTACTTCTTTTTTTTGNCTTTGGATGTAAAGAAAANAATAAAAAAGAAGCTATAGTGCAGAAGAATATTGTTAANATGCCAACTCCNAACCTATATTATGGGATTGATCTTAACGAATATTTTGTAAAGGAATTTAAAATTAAAAGAGGTGATACATTTGGGAAGATTTTAGAAGAAAATGGTATTGATTATCCCGAGGTATATGAAGTACTTAAGGCCATAAAAGGAAAAGTTGATATAAGAAAATTAACACTTGGAAAACCTTATTCTTTATTCTTTAGTAAAGATTCAATTGCCTCTCCTGAGTATTTTGTTTATCATCCTGAAGTATCAAGTTATAAAAGAATTCATTTAAGAGATAGTTTATTTGGTGAAGAGTTGATAAAGCCTTCTCGTATTGTTGAACTAGAAGCTTCTGGAATAATTGAAAGTTCCTTGTATGAAACCATGCAAAATAGTGGAATTAATGAATCTCTTACCTATTACTTATCCGATGTTTACGCATGGACAATTGATTTTTTTCGTTTACAAAAAGGGGATCGTTTTAAAGTTATTTACACCGAAAAGTTTGTAGATGATAGTATTTCAATTGGTGTAGAGCGTATAAAGGCTGCTTATTTTGAACACAAAGGTGAACCCTTGTACGCCTTCGAATATATAAGCGATAAAAAAAAGGGAATTGTAGACTATTTTGACCATAATGCAAAAAATCTAAGACGTGCTTTTCTCCAAGGCCCATTAAAGTTCAACCGAATATCCTCAAGGTATAACTTAAAAAGAAGGATTTCCTATTATGGTAATCGGATTCGACCACATAAAGGGACAGATTTTGCTGCAGCTATCGGAACTCCAATTCTTTCTACTGCTAATGGGACAGTCGTTAAGTCAAGCTATACAAGAGGGAACGGAAACTATGTTACTATTAAACATAATGGTGTTTATTCTACCCAATACTTGCACATGAAAAAAAGAAATGTAAAAGCTGGGGATTTTGTTAAACAAGGAGATGTTATTGGCTGGGTTGGAATGACAGGAAGTACTTCAGGTCCTCATGTGTGTTATAGGTTTTGGAAAAACGGCCGTCAAGTAGATCCTTTCAAGCAAAAACTCCCGGAAGCAAAACCTATTGCTTCTGAATTAAAACTTAAATTTGTCCAGCATATTGAACCATACAAAAATAAATTAGATTGCATTGCTTTTGAAACTCGACCGAATTCAGAAATTGCGGTAATCCAAAATTAAAAAGAAAATGCAAAAAAAGATCCTCCCTCATAATATATTGACAAAAAATCCTTCTTGGAAATTGCTCAAAAAGCATTATGAAAAAATCAAACAAATCTCAATTAAAAATCATTTTGATAATGATTCCAAACGACTAGATTTTACAAGTTTTGATTGGGGAGATTTTTATGTAGATATTTCCAAAAACAAAATTGACAGGAAAGGATTTGAATTGTTAATTGATCTTGCCACAGAAAGTGGCCTAGCTCAGGCTATACAAGCCCAATTCTCAGGAGCAATAATTAACTCGACAGAAAATCGAGCTGTCCTTCACACTGCTTTGCGATCACTNAAAAAGGAACCTATTTTAGTGGATGGAAAAGACATAACACCTGAAATTTATTCTGCCCAAAAAAAAATGTTTACTTTTTGTAATCAAGTTATATCAGGAGATTGGAANGGCTATACNGGAAAATCNATAACCCATATTGTTAATATTGGAATTGGAGGCTCTGACCTAGGACCTGCTATGNTAGTAGAAGCTTTAGCACATTATCAAAATCATTTGGAGATTCGTTTTGTTTCTAATGTAGAAGGAGACCATCATGTTGAGGTTTTAAAAGGATTGAATCCAGAAACTACATTATTTGTCATAGTTTCTAAAACCTTTACCACACAGGAGACCTTGAGTAATGCAAACAGTATTAGGGAATGGTTTTTATCCAAATTATCTGANAAAGCAATAAAAAAGCATTTTGTAGCAGTATCNACCAATCTTGAAAAAACAGAAGCTTTTGGGATTGATCCCGATAATATATTCCCAATGAATGATTGGGTTGGTGGACGTTTTTCTCTTTGGAGTACCGTCGGTTTAAGTATCTGTTTGGCTGTTGGTCCCGATCATTTCAAAAAATTACTCCATGGAGCTGGGAAAATGGATCTTCATTTTGAACAAACTCCCTTTGAAAAAAATATTCCAGTTGTACTCGCACTATTAAGTATTTGGTACAATAAT
This sequence comes from Flavobacteriaceae bacterium, assembly GCA_002705385.1. Classification (GTDB taxonomy): domain Bacteria; phylum Bacteroidota; class Bacteroidia; order Flavobacteriales; family Flavobacteriaceae; genus MS024-2A. The sequence continues at coordinate 43,941 of PAFO01000025.1, read as the reverse complement.
CTCTATGGTGCAGAAAGTGAAGCTATAATACCTTATACTCAATATTTAAGAAGCCTCCCCGCTTATCTACAACAAGGGGTTATGGAAAGTAATGGTAAATATGTGGGACGTGATGGTAAACCCCTAACTTACCAAACAGGAACAATCATCTGGGGAGCTTCAGGTACAAATGCACAACATGCGTTTTTTCAACTTATTCACCAGGGGACAAAACTTATTCCAGCAGACTTTATAGGGTTCAAAAGCTCATTAAATGGAAATATAGATCATCATAATAAGTTAATGGCAAATTTTATTGCTCAAACAGAAGCATTAATGACCGGTAAAAGTGAAGCTCAAGTAATGGCTGAACTTAAAAATTCGAATTTAGCAGAAAAGCATAAGAAGGATTTAGCCCCTTTTAAAATTTTTTTAGGAGATAAGCCTACAAATACTATTTTAATCGAACAACTAAATCCTGAAAACTTAGGTGCTTTAATAGCACTTTATGAACATAAAATATTTGTGCAAGGAGTTATTTGGAATATAAATAGTTATGATCAATGGGGAGTTGAACTTGGTAAACAATTAGCTAGCAAAGTACTAAATGATATTGAAGGTAAGGAAAGGAACCCTCACGACCCATCTACTTTGAAATTGCTTTCAAAAATTTGACTCAAAATTATTAGATCTTGGAATTTATATTTACGATTTAAGTTCTAATAAAGAAACACTAATAGCATGAAAACTATCTTGTTTTGTTAATTTTTTATGCTTTAAACTGAATATCTTTAACTACAAGTTGTAAGCTTTTAATGTAATTAAATTCGTTTTCATCAAGAGTATATAAAATAGAAAATGAATACCTTTTCTTAATCTTCGAANAATGTCNACNNAATCCAAAACCTATGGCCTGCATAACTGTACCTGTCGAATCAATAATTTGAAGTTTTAAATGATTTTTATCATTCCCTACTAGACGACTTCCGCCTTTATCAATACAATTATGTGTTACAAAAACAGGCTTCATATTTTTGGGACCAAAGGGTGCCATTTGGGCTAAAATACGATACAACTTAGAAGTGATCATATCAAATTTTAATTCGGCATCATAACGCAAGACTGGCTTGAGTTGAGAATCTAATATTTGACTCTCTACAGCGTGTTCAAAAGCTTCTTTAAATGCCCCCAATTGTTCTTCTTTCATCGTNAGNCCAGCTGCATATTTATGTCCACCAAACTNAATCATTTGATCCTTACANGCTTCAAGTGCTTGNTATACGTCAAATCCATTNACCGAACGTACNGAACCNGCTAAAANGGTTTCTGATTTGGTAATTACTACAGTTGGGCGATAGTACTTCTCTATCAATCTTGAGGNGACAATACCAATTACTCCTTTATGCCAAGAAGGGTGATAGACTACTGTNCTTGAATTATNNTGAGCTTCATCAAGTTCAATTTGCTGAAGTGCTTCCTTTGTAATTCGTTCATCAGTAGACCGACGTTCCGTATTAGAAAATTCTATGGAACGAGCCAAGGGNANGGCTTCCTCTTGATCTCTNGATAATAGTAATTCTACTGCACTAATTCCNTGANTCATACGTCCTGCNGCATTNATTCTAGGNGCAATGACAAAAACCAGATCGCTTACACTAACNGGTTTNTTCAAGCTGGATATAAAAAACTGNAGTCCTGGTCTGGGTGCCTGACGCATTTGCTCAATCCCCAAATAACTCAGCANTCGATTTTCACCAGTCATGGGNACAATATCAGCAGCAATGGCGGTAGCCACCAAATCTAAATAGGGAGTTAAATCTGAATCTGCTAATTCAAAATATTGGTTTAANGCTTGGATCAACTTGAACCCAATGCCACATCCACANAATTCNTTAAAAGGATATTTACAATCAGCCCTTTTGGGATCAAGTACTGCNGCNGCTTTTGGAAGTTCGTCATCTGGAAGATGATGATCACAAATAATAAAGTCTATCCCCTTNCNATCGGCATANTCAATNTGTTCATNGGCTTTGATNCCACAATCAAGGGCGATAATCAAACTGATACCATCCGATTTGGCATAGTCAATTCCAGCTATTGAAATTCCATATCCTTCTTTNTAACGGTCTGGNATNTANGGTACTACGTGATCTAAATGAGATTTCAAATAAGAAGTCATCAAAGCAACAGCAGTTGTACCGTCAACATCATAGTCTCCAAAAACCATAACAGACTCTTCNATTTCAATAGCATGNACAATACGNTCTACNGCCTTCTTCATGTCNTGCATCAAAAAGGGAGAGTGAAGATCTTCCCATACAGGTCTAAAAAATTTTTTTGCNTGGTCNAAAGAAGTGATTCCGCGCTGAACCAACAAATACGCAATNTCTTGGGGTACATTTAATTGNAAACTCAATTGCTGAACATTAGTTNTNTCTGGAGGAGNTATTGANTGCCACAACATCTTATTTGTTTTTTTTACCTTCTACAACNATCACAAACTCTCCCTTTGGTGAGTTCTTTTNAAAAAATTCTANANCGGTATCTAAATTNCCTCTAAAATTNCTTTCAAATTTNTTACTGATCTCACGAACTACTGCTAACTTTCGCTCTGAACCAAAATNAGGAATCATNTCCCCCAAGGTCTTCACAAGTTTATAAGGAGATTCATAAAAAACCAAAGTCCGTGNTTCCTNAGCNATTTTTTTTAAACGGNTTTGNCTCCCTTTNTTTGGTGGAAGAAAGCCTTCAAAAATAAATCGATCTGCTGGAAGTCCGCTTTGGACTATAGCTGGAATAAGCGCTGTAGCNCCAGGTAAACATTGAACTTCAACACCTTCACTAATAGCTTTATGAACGAGAAGATAGCCTGGGTCTGAAATACCAGGTGTACCCGCATCAGAAATTAATGCTATAATTTTCCCATGAAGTGCTTCAGAAATAAATTGGAGAACCTTTTTATGCTCATTATGCATATGGAAACTTTGCATGGGAGTTTTAATTTCATAATGATTTAGCAATTTTTGACTTGTCCTTGTGTCCTCAGCTAAAATTAAATCTACCTCCTTCAATAAACGAATGGCCCTGAAAGTGATGTCTTCTAGGTTGCCTATTGGCGTGGGAATCAGATAGATCAAGCTTTTATATATTAAAAGTTAGGTGCTTTGTCAAGTATCAAAGCTGTTTTTTAAAATAGTCATAAAGCGATCTTCAATAGCTTCTTTTTCTTCCCAATATGGGTATTGAATTTTAACTTCAAATGCTATAAAATCATGAACTTCTTCCCAAGAATTATAAGTTGATACCTTGGAAATTACAGCTTCATAATCCGTAACATTTCCAGCAAATANATNCTTAATNAAGGCTAATCGATCGTTTAAATCAATGGATAATGATAATGNAAAATGGTCATTTATATTTTTTTGTCCNTCTGATTCTNNAAGTATTTTGGAGTCCTCNAAGTTNTTTTNAGTTTCNACATTGCTTTTTGGAACAAAAACAGGTGNCTCGTTTANGGACTCAAATAAGCGTTCATAGTTTTCTGGTTCTGGCATTTCAGTAACCATATTTTTGATNGTTTCCATCATGGGAGGAACNTCAAACTCCTCTTGTTTATCGATTTTATTTTTNTTCGAAGAGCCAGTTAATGATTCCAAAACTATGGAGAGCTCGGCTTGCTGCCGTTTCCAAAGACCACTACTTGAATTACTCTCCTCAATTAAAATCTTTTGGCAAACAGACAATTCATAAAGTCTTTGAATCACTTGGTGTGTTTCATTGGTATCCCAATGAGCTTCATCTTCTAAAACTTTTTCTGCCCATACTTTCAAAGCCTTTTTTATTTTTTCTGTCATAAAATTATCTACTTCAGCCAAACCAAATTTAATACCTTTGTGATCACAGAGTTGGGTGATTACCATTAATTTAGCTGAAAATTACAAAATGTTTTTAGAAAATCCCGTTAATACAAACGAACAATTTGGATGGATCGAAGTGATTTGTGGTTCCATGTTTTCAGGCAAAACAGAAGAACTGATTCGAAGGTTAAAAAGAGCACAATTTGCTCGGCAAAAAATTGAAATTTTTAAACCTGTCATTGACTTGCGTTATGATGACGAATTGGTCACCTCTCACGATCAAAATCAAATTCCTTCAACTCCTGTTCCTGCTGCTGCCAACATTCCAATACTTGCAGACGGGTGTGATGTTGTTGGTATTGACGAGGTTCAGTTTTTTGACAATGAAATCATTCACGTGTGTAATAATCTTGCCAACTGTGGTATACGTGTAATTGTGGCAGGATTAGATATGGACTATCAAGGAAATCCTTTTGGCCCTATGCCAGGACTCATGGCTACTGCGGAATATGTTACCAAGTTACATGCCATCTGTTCACGAACTGGNAACTTAGCAAATTATAGCTATCGAACGTCTAGTAAAGATGACTTAGTAATTCTAGGTGAAAAAGAAAATTATGAACCTCTTTCACGAGCTGCTTTTTTCAATGCTAAAAAAAAGAAAAATAAAAAATCCTAGTTTTTTAATCTCTTGAATACACTTCACATATACCTTTCTAACCTTAAACACAATTACGAAACTATTCGTAAGCAAATCCACAATTCAACCCAGTGTATTGGTGTAGTAAAAGCCAATGCTTATGGAAGTCATTCCCTCCATTTTACAAAACGCCTTGTCGAACTAGGAATAGATAAACTTGCCGTTGCTTATGTTGAAGAAGGTCTTCAGCTTAGGGAGCAAGGAATTAAAACTCCAATCATGGTGTTTTATCCTCAAATAAAATCAATACCTGAACTTGTTGGCGCTGATTTGGAACCTTGTATATATTCTAGAGAATTAATGGATTCTTTTAAACTCCAGTTAGAAGCAATGAAAATTAAAGACTATCCAATTCATATTAAATACAACACTGGACTTAATCGGGTTGGCTTTCCAGTAANTGANGTNGGATGGGTTTTGGAAAAAACAAANCACCCCCAGTTTAGATTAGAAAGTGTGTATTCTCATTTGGCAATTTCTGAAGAAGAGCGCCCCTCTCCTCAANGNACACTTCAAATTAAACNTTTTGAAGAAATCAAAAAAANNTATACNAAATTATTAAAAAAANCTCCAAAATTTCATTTANTGAACAGTTCAGGGGTATTTAATTATCCTGATTTACAATACGATGCAGTTCGATGTGGTATTGCATTTCACGGNTATGCTAATAAATNAGAATGGGACGTTCATTTAAANCCTGTGGCTGTNTTAAAATCAATAATCAGTCAAATCCATCAAGTAAAAAAANGCTCCTCTGTAGGTTATGATAATGGATGGNTTGCACCNNATGCTGTNAGNATTGCGACACTTCCTTTAGGGCATGCTGATGGGATAGGTCGTCATTTTGGTCACCATCAATCAACCGTCAGTATTAATGGGTATGATGCTCCAATAGTTGGAAATGTATGTATGGATATGTTGATGATTGATGTGACTGGAATAAATTGTGAAACAGGTGATGAGGTTACTTTTTTTGATNCTTCTAAATCAGCTGANGATTTTGCCAGATCTGGTAATACCATAAGCTATGAATTACTTACCGGAATTGGCCCAAGGATAAAGCGTATACTTCATCAGTAAACTTTTGTTGTAAATCAAACATATTGTTATTTTTTGAAACAAAAAAGAGTTCTTTTTGGCNGACCTAGAATTAGTAGTATTTTTNATTTNAATTNNAAACTTTTACAATGAAGATAGCCGTAGTTGGTGCTACTGGAATGGTAGGTGAAATTATGCTGAAGGTCTTGGAAGAAAGAAATTTTCCAATAAGTAAATTATTTTTGGTTGCCTCTGAGCGATCAGTGGGTAAAAAATTTAGTTTTAAAGGTATTTTACATGAGGTAATTGGATTGGAAACTGCAGTTAATTCTAGACCAGATATTGCTTTATTCTCAGCTGGTGGGGACATTTCATTAACTTGGGCTCCAAAATTTACAGAAGTCGGAACAACAGTAATTGATAATTCTTCTGCTTGGAGAATGGATGCCTCAAAAAAACTCATAGTCCCAGAAATTAATGGAAAAGAATTAACCAAGGAAGATAAAATAATTGCCAATCCAAATTGTTCNACAATTCAAATGGTAATGGCTTTAGCCCCAATTCANAGAGAATTCGAAATTAAAAGGATCATCATTTCTACTTACCAATCAATCACAGGCACAGGGGTAAAAGCAGTGCAGCAGCTTGATAAAGAGGCAAAAGGAGAACAAGCTCAAGCAGCATATCCATATCAAATCCATAAAAATGCATTGCCACATTGCGATGTATTTCTTAAAAATGATTACACCAAAGAGGAAATGAAATTGGTGCATGAAACTCATAAAATCTTAAATGATGAGAGTATTGGAATTACTGCTACAGCGGTTAGAATTCCTGTTGTTGGTGGTCATAGTGAATCTGTAAATATTGAGTTTGAGAAAGAATTTGATGTAAATAAAATTCGAGAAATTCTTCAAAAGACATCAGGTGTTGAGGTTCAAGACGATCCTAAAAACCAAATTTATCCTATGCCAATAAAGGCCGAAGGGAATGATGCAGTGTTTGTAGGTCGTATTCGTCGTGATACATCACATCCAAAGGCACTAAATATGTGGATAGTTGCAGATAATTTAAGAAAAGGAGCTGCAACAAATACAGTTCAAATCGCAGAATATTTGATCGCGAATCAGTTAGTAAATAAAAACTAATTTATAATCCCCTTAAAATTGAAGCATTGATTAAGTTTTTTTTATAAATTTGCCGATCAATTGAATTTACAAATGGACGCGATTAAAGAATTTACAATTCCATTTGTGGGCTTCAAACAAGGAAAGCACCATTTTGAGTTTTCAATTGACGAAACGTTCTTTACACATTTTGAGTTTAATGATTTCGATCAAGCTTCTTTAAAAGGTCAATTGACCTTGGATAAAAAAACAAGTTTTTTGAAGTTGCATTTTGAGATAAAAGGGCTTGTTCTTCTTGCCTGTGATGTTTCAACTGAATTGTTTAACTATCCAATGGAGACCGATTTTGATTTAATTGTCAAATTTGGAGTCCCCCCCGACAACCCAACAGATGAAATTTTGGTGTTGCCTGAGGGAAGTTTCCAAATCGATGTTTCCCATTACTTTTATGAGATGATAGTCTTAGCGCTGCCGCAAAAACGCATTCATCCAGGAATAAAAGATGGGAGTTTAGAAAGTGAGATTGTTGAAAAGCTTAAAGAATTAGAACCAAAAGAAACGCATTTAAAAGGATCTGAAGATCCACGTTGGGATAAATTAAAAGATCTTTTGTAAAAAAGGATAAAAAATAAATATTATGGCACATCCTAAAAGAAAAATTTCTAAAACAAGAAGGGATAAAAGACGCACGCATTACAAAGCTACAGATCAACAAATTGCAACTTGCTCTTCAACTGGGGAAGCGCATCTATACCATAGAGCTCACTGGCACGAAGGAAAACTTTATTACAGAGGGAAAGTTCTTGTAGACTCAACAGAAACTGCTGATGTCTAAATTTGGCTTGAATAATATGCCTTATTCACTCCAGCTTTTTTATGTCAATAATTTTGAAAGCATAAAAAAACTATTATCTTCACTTATTAATAGATTATAATATTGCTATATAATAGCATGAATCTAGAGAAGACGAATCAAATAAAAGCAGCAATTACTGCTGTAGGCGGTTATGTGCCTGATGCAATTTTATCTAATGAAGATTTAGAAAAAATGGTTGACACAAACGATGCATGGATTACTTCGCGAACAGGCATTAAAGANCGTCGGATTNTAAAGGACAAAGACAANGCAACNTCNTTTCTTGCTATTAAAGCTNCTCAAGATTTGATTTCAAAATANAATATAGANCCNAAAAGNATNGACATGGTTATTATGGCTACAATAACACCTGACATNCATGTAGCTGCNACTGCAGCCTNTGTAGCTTCAACTATTGGGGCNGATAATGCTTTTGCCTATGANCTNACTGCNGCTTGCTCAGGATTTTTGTATGGTATGAGNACAAGTGCAGCATACATCGGTTCAGGAAGATATAAAAAANTTTTNCTAGTTGGGGCTGATAAAATGTCTTCGATTGTTGACTATACCGACCGAGAAACATGTGTTATTTTTGGNGATGGTGCNGGGGCCGTACTTTTTGAGCCTAGTATTAACANNTTTGGTTGGGAGGANGAATATCTAAGAAGCAATGGAGATGAGCGTATGTNNCTTAGAATTAAAGCTGGNGGTTCNTTACACCCAACNTCTAAAGAAACACTTGAAAATAATTGGCATAACCTTTTTCAAGAAGGTAAAACTGTATTTAAATACGCAGTATCTGAAATGGCTTATGCTGCTGAAAAAATTAAGGAACGAAATAATTTAAAAGGGGAAGAGATTAGCTACTTAGTCCCTCATCAGGCAAACAAAAGGATAATTGATGCTACTGCCAACAGAATTGGCCTGAGAGAAGATCAAGTACTTATGAATATAGCCTTTTATGGAAACACAACTGCGGCTACAATTCCGCTGTTATTAAACGACAATGAATCAAAATTTAAGAAAGGAGACAAGTTAGTCTTTGCTGCTTTTGGTGGCGGATTTACTTGGGGTGCTGCCTACCTTACTTGGGCATATTAAAAAACAATTATTTATGGATATTAAAGACATTCAACATCTAATCAAATTTGTTGCCAAATCAGGAGTACAAGAAGTTAAGCTCGAAGTGGAAGATGTAAAAATTACAATTAAAACAGGTTCTAATCCACAAAAAGTTGAAAAAGACATTGTTCATCAAATTCAGACTATTCCAGCTCACGAAGCTGTTCATTCTCAGGTTGCCACTTCAATTGAAACTCCTACTCCCATCCCTGTTGATAAAACTGATTCTGAAAATGGTCTTATTACAATCAAATCTCCTATAATAGGTACTTTTTATCGTAAAGCTGCCCCAGACAAACCTGCATTTGTGGAAGTTGGTGATACAGTTAAGGACGGTGATGTTTTGTGTGTGATTGAAGCCATGAAGCTTTTTAATGAAATTGAATCGGAAATTAGTGGAACAATTGTTAAAATTCTTGTAGATGACGCTTCTCCAGTTGAATTTGACCAGCCTTTATTTGTAATTAACCCATCCTAATTCGGTCTGATGTTCAATAAAATTTTAATTGCAAATCGTGGAGAAATTGCGATGCGCATTATTCGTACCTGTAAGGAGATTGGAGTTAAAACGGTTGCAGTATACTCAAAAGCTGATGCAGAGAGTTTACACGTTCGTTTCGCTGATGAAGCAGTTTGTATTGGACCTGCTCAAAGTAATGATTCTTATCTTAAGATGTCAAATATTATTGCAGCAGCTGAAATCACAAATGCTGATGCAATTCATCCTGGGTATGGGTTTTTATCTGAAAATGCCAAGTTTTCAAAAATTTGTGAAGAGCACAAAATAAAATTTATTGGAGCCTCTGCCAGTATGATTGATAAAATGGGAGATAAAGCTTCTGCAAAAGGAACAATGAAAGCAGCCGGTGTTCCGACAATTCAAGGTTCAGAAGGATTATTGGATTCTCTAGAACAAGCTAAATCACTTGCCTCTGAAATAGGATATCCCATAATGATAAAAGCAACTGCTGGTGGAGGTGGAAAAGGAATGCGTGCGGTTTGGGAGCCTGATGAGCTTCAAAAAGCATGGGAAAGTGCTCGCCAAGAAGCAAGCGCTTCATTTGGAAATGACGGTATGTACATGGAAAAATTAATAGAGGAGCCTAGACATATTGAAATACAAATTGTAGGTGACTCGACCGGTAGAGCATGCCATCTTTCAGAAAGGGATTGTTCTGTCCAAAGAAGACATCAAAAGCTTACCGAAGAAACTCCTTCCCCATTTATGACAAGTGCACTAAGAAAAAAAATGGGAGAAGCTGCTGTAAAAGCAGCAGAATATATTAAATATGAAGGTGCTGGGACCATTGAATTCTTGGTTGATAAACACAAAAACTTCTATTTTATGGAGATGAATACTCGAATTCAAGTAGAACATCCCATTACTGAACAAGTAATTGATTACGATTTGATCCATGAACAAATTAAAGTCGCTTCTGGAGAAAAAATCTCAGGTAAAAATTACTTCCCTAAACTCCACTCTATAGAATGTAGAATTAATGCTGAAGATCCCTATAACGACTTTAGACCCAGTCCAGGGGCTATCTCAACTTTACATTTTCCTGGTGGACACGGCATACGTCTAGACACTCACGTTTACAGTGGATATATAATCCCTCCACATTATGATTCTATGATTGCAAAACTTATAACTACTGCTCAAACTAGAGAAGGGGCAATAAGTAAAATGAAAAGAGCTTTGGAGGAATTTATAATTGAAGGTGTTAAAACAACTATCCCATTTCATCTAAAGTTAATGAGTCATCCTGATTATATAAAAGGCAACTACACTACAAAATTTATGGAAGATTTTTCAATGGATAATTAAAAGGTCTCAAAAGTTTTTATCAATATCAAAAATCAATTCATAAGCTAAATTAAAATTGTCCTTTTTCAGGACTCTTTAAAACATTATCCATTATTTTTGCATTTTCTGAATAATAGCTTTTGTGCCTTCTTCCCATGACACATGTGTTTTTATGTGATTTTTAATTTTTGTGAGTAGCATTAATTCTGCTGTGAACTGCCAATCAAAATTTATAGACTGATTTGCAGGGTGTCGGTGGTGATCTTGATCTAAAATATAATTATCTGGTTTATTCAAAATCCTTGTTTCGCCATACACTTCTTCAAATTGTTCTCTAACTATATCAAATTCTTCAACTAAACTTTTCATATTCTCAATCAATTTAATTTCATCGTCGGGTAATCGAGCATTGTCAAATGCTCTCAATGATTTCATTAGCTTAAAATTATAGTCAACCAAGTTTATCACCTCATTATAAATCTCCAAGTTATATTTTGCAGAAGCACTTTCAGTTTGAATTAAAGTTATAGTTTTTCGAATTTTATTTAATTCTATTGATTGTATTTGTAACTCTGCCAAACGTTTGGAGTACTTTTGAGTCCAAGAACCTTTTTTGTCAAATTCAGGTAAGTCGATGATGTGCTCATCGATTGGATTTTTTACCTGGTTTAATGCATTTCTATGTGTACCGTTTTCAACTAAAAGATTGGTCCACAATGCTACAGGTTTGTCAAGTCTGTCAATAAATGCGTATTCTTCAGATTTAAAATCAGAGCCAAATATACGGTGCCTATACACTTTTTTAAATTCAGGTTTGGAACGATTTAACCCCCCCCATGTAAATTCAGCAAAAGCTGAAATTCCTCTTTTATACAATTCGAAATGTGGAGAATCATCATCCCAAAGAGTTAACAATAAGCCGTTATAATTTCTAGTAATTGATTGCTCAGCAAAAACACGAATTTGGTCAATATTACTTTCTCTTTGTGGCATTAAGGTCCATCGTGTTTGCCCAGCAGTAGCCCCCATAACACTAAATCCGTTAGTTGAAAACCAATCCATGGCTTTACCGTTTCCGTAGGATTCTGCCAGATGATAATTCCATCTCATATAAACACAGTTTTTAGGGAATTGATCAATAAAACGATTCAAATTAGGTTCATTAGCTTTCCAAATAGAATCCACTTTAATAGATGGCATATTTGCATCGTAAATTGGACCCATCAAGCCTGCTTGTTTAAGTGGCATATCGTCCCAAAAAATTGGAATCCGATCATGCTCGGCAGCAAAACTACATACTTTATTTAACCATATTAAGTTAAGCTCTAAAGCACTTTTACCACTTTTTCTCCCTGTAGTATGAACCTCATCTCCTCCTACATGAAGATATTTTCCATGAGGAAAAGCTTCAAAAGCATCTAAATATAAGTCATACTGTAGGCTATAAGTTTCTGGATTAAGAGGATTAAAAGCCCAATCACTTTTAGGATTATCCCTTAGATGTAAATTTTTTTCGTGTTTAAGGACAAAGGAAGCATGTCCTAAGCCCTGAACCAATGGGCTAATTTTTATGTTTCGATTCAGTGCATAATTACTAATTGCTTTCCATTCTTCTATTGAAAGCGCGTCTTGAGAGGCAACTTCAGGTCTTCTTTTATATTTTAATTTATCTTCAATTTCTATAATAATACCATTGATTTTAAGTTGGGCTAGTTCATCAATTAGATCGAAATAGTAACTTTTCTTCTCTAAATGATGCTTTACGTCTATATGGATTGGGCGAAACGCTATTTTGGGTGAATCCTTTATTTTAACTAATGGTAGGGTTAATTGTTGATTACGAGCGTCTTCTAACAATTGGTTAAGTGTAACGAAAGCATAAAACAAGCCTGCTTTATCCTGGGCTTCAATTTTAATTTTATTGGATTCAATTTCGAGAGAATAGGATTCCGAAACTTGATTTTCATGGGATAAGATACTAAACTCAATTTGGGAGTCCTCAGCTAGATCAGCTATTTTTAATTTTTTGGTTGATCCATAACGAATAGGAAGTGAATCTCCGGTTGGACTATATGCAAAATTCAAGATGTCTATATCTATCATTGAATTTTGATTCGTGAAATTGATTTCAGATACAGAAGGAAGTAAAAGAAAATTGTTTTCTGTTTTAGAGCTTGGAGATGAACATCCAATAATACTGATAGTAAAAGTTAAAATAACTGTTTTTAAAAACTTGAAATGTTGCATTATTTAATTTTTAATTTTTTAAATATGGAATTAAATTGTCATATCTCATCAATTTTTATAAAAATATTTTACGTACACATTTTTAACAAAAGAGACTTTAATAATAATTTGGGTCAATACAAATGAAAAAAGGATTGGCTCGTATTTGTCTAAGAAACTTTCAACATTAAATTACTGTTTAACTGCATTCTATTAACGAATCGTTAATTCGCTTCCTTCAATTTTTTTAAAGCATATACTGGTTTTACCTGATGTTGTGTTTCTTCTATTTATGCTTTTTTAATCTTAGTACGAAAAATAAAATTACATAATTTGTCTTTGTAAATAATTTTATAAGTTCATAAACATAATAGTATTAATATTATATTTCAATTCTCGAATTAAATGAGAAAAAATAATACTATGTCTAATAAAATCACCGCTAATTTCCCTTGGATTGTAACAGTTTTTGCTGTTATTAGTCTTATTTATCCTTCACTTTTTACATGGTTTAATGGATCATTAATTACCTTAGGTTTAGGAGTTATAATGCTAGGTATGGGGCTTACACTTAAAACTGGTGACTTTTTTCAGGTGATTAGTTCCCCAAAGACTGTCTTTCTGGGGTTGGGGATGCAATTTGTAATAATGCCACTAATGGGTTGGGGACTTGCTATACTCTTTCATTTGCCTTCTTTTTTTGCTGTGGGAATGATTTTAGTCGCTTCTTGTCCTGGTGGTACTGCATCTAATGTAATCGCATACTTAGCCAGGGCAGATGTTGCCTTGTCAGTTACCATGACCGCTTGCTCTACTCTTGCTGCAATTATAATGACTCCTTTTTTAACCTTACAATTATCAGGTAGCTATCTTGAGATTCCTGCTGAAGGTCTTTTTTACAGTACCCTTAAAGTTGTCCTTGTACCAGTTTCTCTTGGAGTATTTATTAATAATTTCTTGCCTAAAACAGCAAATAAAATTGTGCCTTTTGCTCCTCCAACTGCTGTGTTATTAATCTGCATGATTGTTGCCAGTATAGTAGGGCAGGGAAAAGAAATCATTTTGAGTTCAGGAGTTTTGTTGATTTTGGCTTTAATATGTTTACACCTAATTGGATTTGTATTGGGGTTTTTAATCAGTTTAGGTCTTTTAAAAAACTGGAGGGCTGCCAAGACAATTGCAATAGAAGTAGGTATGCAAANTTCGGGTTTGGGAGTTGTTTTGGCTCGCGAAAATTTCACTAGCCCCTCCGTAGCTATCCCAGCAGCTCTTTCAAGTTTGATTCACTCACTTTTAGGAAGTTTTTTTGTCAAGATTTTTAAAAATAAACCAACTATTATTTAGAGTCTGAATACTTAAAAATAAAAATGTATATTTAAAATTAATCATACAGATGAAATTTTATTGTTATTTAATAGGGGTTATATTTTTTATAATCTCTTGTAAAAAGGAGAATTCTAAATCTATAACTCCCAATATTGTTTGGTTGGTAGCAGAGGACCAATCACCAGAATTTTTTCCCATGTATGGAAATCCAACTGTTGAGCTTCCTTATCTTACAAGTTTATCAAATGACGGGATAGTATATACAAATGCCTACAGTCCAGTACCCGTTTGTGCCCCCGCAAGAAGTGCACTAATTACTGGTCTTTATCCCTCAACTCTTGGAACTCACAATATGAGAACCTATAATGCATACAAAAAAGAAAATGAACCAAGCATTGGAATTCCAAGTTACTCGCCTCCTGTTCCAAAAGGGGTTAAAATGTTTCCTCAATATCTCCGTTCCAAAGGTTATTATACAACAAATAATCAAAAAGAAGATTATAATTTTAAAAAAACAGATGGGGTTTGGGATGAGAGTAGTTCAAAAGCGCATTGGCGAAATCGAAAATCAAATCAACCCTTTTTTGCAGTTTTTAACTTTGGTATAACACATGAATCACAGATATGGAGACAAGGTGATCAGCCACTTTTAGTAGACCCAGAAAAAATACCTGTCCCTCCAATATTTCCTAATAACATAAAAGTGAGAAAAGACCTAGCTGTAAATTACAGTAACCTGATTAGGCTGGATAAAAAAATAGGAGAAATAATTGAACAACTAAAATCAGATGGCCTTTACGAAAACACTATCATCTTTTTTTATGGAGATCATGGAGGGCCTTTTCCTCGCTATAAAAGAGCGCTATATGAAACAGGCATCAAAGTGCCTTTGATAATCAAATTTGCGAAACAAGAAAATGCAGGGACCAGAAATGATGATCTTATTAGTTTTATCGATTATGCCCCTTCTGTTCTGTCTTTAGCTGAAATTAAACCCCCATCAGTTATGCAAGGTAAGGCCCAATTTGGATATTACAAAGCAAAAGAAAAGTCAGACTTTATTTTTGCTACTTCTGATCGCTATGATGAGCAGGTCGACCGATTAAGAGCTCTTCGCTATAAAAAATTCAAATATATTAGAAACTTCAATACTAACATTAGCAATGCAATTCCTGTTTCCTACAGAGAGCAAATGCCAATGATGCAGAATTTAAATCAATTATGGGAAGCTAAAAAGCTAGAAGCTCATGTTGCTCTTTGGTTCAAAACTCCTAAGCCTCTTGAGGAGCTTTATAGCCTTGAACATGATCCTTATGAATTAAAAAATTTAGCTAATAAAGTTGAATTTCAAGACACATTGAATTTTCTTAGGGATCGAATGGACCAATGGATAGCAGAAACGCAAGATTTGGGAGAAATCCCTGAAAAAGAATTGATTAATAAATGGTTCCCAAAAGGAAAACCTTCAGTACTGTCTGCATTGACCAATAAAAATGACGCTGGTAAAATCAGTTTAAATCACTCTGACAAAAATGCAACTATTGTTTGGAAAAAGACACAAGACTCAATTTGGTATATCTATTCCAAACCACTTGATGATTCAGTATCCATTCAGGCAAAGGCAGTGAGAATTGGCTATAATGATAGTCCAATTACCACTTTGGACTAAGAGATAGTTTCTGATTCTTTCCGCTGAAAATAAATTGATCTAGCTGTAAATAATGCTTCTTTAAAAGAGCTTTCGTTTGCTTTACCTTGACCTGCAATGTCAAAAGCTGTACCGTGATCAGGTGAAGTTCGAACTCGGTTTAATCCTGCTGTAAAATTAACTCCCTTTCCAAAAGAAAGAGCTTTAAAAGGAATAAGCCCCTGGTCATGATACATAGCTAATACCGCATCGTATTTTGAATAGGATTTACTTCCAAAAAAACCATCTGCAGCAAAAGGACCATAAACTTGTTGCCCTTTGTCAAAAAGTTCCTTAATTAGTGGACGAAGTAAACTGTCGTCATCATCGCCAATGACTCCTTGATCTCCAGTATGTGGATTGATCCCTAGAACTGCGATTTTAGGGCTTTGGATTCCAAAATCTTGTTTTAAACTGTTTAATAAAAGTATGATTTTATGGTTTATACTCTCTTTAGTAAGTTGTTTGTTAATCTCTTTAATAGGAATATGATCTGTTGCTAAAGCAATACGTAATCCTTCAGAAATCATTAACATCAAACTTTTCCCCTCCAATTGGCTATTCAAAAAATCCGTATGCCCAGGAAAATTAAAGTATTTGGTTTGGATATTTTTTTTGTGAATCGGTGCAGTAACTAAGGCTGCTATTTGATCTTTTTTAAGTGCTTCTGTTGCTGAATAAAGCGAACTCAGAGCTGCTGCACCTGCAGCTTTTTCCTCTTTTCCGTATTTAAACTTAAAAGGGGTGCTCCACGAATTGAAAACATTTAATTGGTCATGCATAGGTGATTTTAAATGTTTAAGGGAAAAGATTGGGGTTTTAAAACCCATTCGTTTGGATTCCTTTTCCAAACTTTCACTGTGTCCAAATACGATGGGGGTAAAAAATGAAAAAAGGCTTTTGTCTTGAAACGCTTTTAGTATAATTTCTATACCAATACCATTTGGATCTCCAACTGAAATTCCAACGCTAATTTTAGAGATTTCATTCACAGCTAATCTTTTATACTTATTTTTGAAAAACAAATGTAACTAATTTAAAATGCATGTTTACAGGAATAATTGAAGCCTTTGGTCGTGTTGTTGCTCTTCAAAATATAGGGGGAAATCTACACATAAGCATTGAAAGTGAACTCTCTACTGAGCTTAAGGTAGATCAAAGTGTCTCTCATAATGGGGTTTGTCTAACAGTTGTAAAATGTGACTCTAAAAACTATACTGTTACTGCAATTGAAGAAACGCTTACAAAGACCAATCTGGATAGTTTAAAGTTAGGGTCATTAATCAACTTAGAGCGAGCAATGAAACTAGGTGATCGGTTGGATGGACATATGGTTCAAGGTCACATAGATCAGACTGCTCGGTGTATTGAAACTATAGCTAAAGATGGTAGCTGGATCTTTACTTTTGATTACGATAAGCAATCTGATTACATTACAATTGAAAAGGGATCTATCACCATCAATGGTGTAAGTTTAACTGTTGTAAATTCAAAAGATCATCAGTTTTCAGTAGCCATAATTCCTTACACTTATAAATTCACTAATTTTAATCAACTCAAAGTTGGGGATTATGTAAATCTTGAATTTGACTTGATTGGCAAATATTTATCTAAATTATATTTAAGTCATTAATTTTTATATATTTAGATAAACTATATCAAAATGAATTTACTCGAATTATCAACACTTTTGTTGCTATTAGCATCAGTGTTTTCAATCATCAATCTTAGAATTTTAAAACTCCCACAAACGATTGGTTTAATGGTTTTAGCAATATTTCTATCCTTAGGAGTATTAATTGTTGGACTTGTTGTTCCTGATTTCCTTTCTTTTGCAACTTCACTAACAGAACAATTTGACTTTAGTGTCTTATTAATTGATGTAATGCTTCCTTTTTTACTATTTGCTGGTGCCATTAGTGTCAATGTTCATGAATTATTGAAAGATAAAGTCACCATCCTTCTATTAGCTAGTTTTGGTGTCGTCTTTTCAACATTTGCAGTAGGTACTGGGCTTTTTTGGCTCACAAGTCAATCTTTTCTGGGAATGGCCGAAATGGGCTTAACATATGTAGACTGTCTTTTATTTGGAGCCCTGATTGCTCCAACAGATCCAATTGCTGTATTAGCAATGGTGAAAAAAATGAATCTTTCAACTGTTACAGAAACTAGGATTGCAGGAGAGTCTCTTTTTAATGATGGTATAGGTGTTGTTGTATTTTTAACCTTATTAAGTATGAAGATTGAAGGAGTTGAAAATATTACACCCCAGAGTGTCGCATCCCTTTTTGCAACTGAAGTAGTTGGAGGCATTTTACTTGGATCTATTATGGGCTATTTAGGTCTAAAGCTTGTAAAATATATTGAAAATGAACATGTGGAATTAGAAGTTCTTATTACGCTTTCAATGGTACTTTTGGTTCCAGTTATTTCTCACATGTTTCACTTCTCAGCTGTATTAGGTGTTGTAATGATGGGGCTATTTTTAAATCAAAATATAGATACAGATAAAAAAGCAGATGGCCTCCAAAAAGCTATGGGAGATTATGTATATAAATTTTGGCACCTGATAGATGAAACTCTTAATGCAATTCTATTCATACTTATTGGATTGGAAATAATTCCAATTCTTCAAAACTTTGACTTAAGTTATATTCTTGTCATTATCTTAGTAGTTGTATTAGTTGTTGTGTCAAGAGGTATTGGCGTATTTGTTCCTATAAAAATCCTTTCCATTAAAAAAACTTTTGAAAAAAATACAGCACTNATTATTACTTGGGGTGGGTTAAGAGGAGGATTNAGTATCGCNTTAGCTCTAAACCTTCCCGATAGCATTGGAACTGGAAAAGATCTGATTTTAATCTTGACTTATGGAGTGGTTTTATTTACGATTTTAGTTCAAGGATTAACTTTGAAAAAAATCGTAAAATAATGTTTGCTAAAAGATTGTGATTAGTATATTTGGATTGAGAAGTTTAGGCTGTGACAACAGCTATGTCTAACTAAATGTAGAAAGGAGGTGTCTTATGTCTTATGATAATCATTTGAGGAATTATAGACAGCAGGTACCTACTAATGGTCAGCTGTAATATTCCTTATCTATATATAAAGCGAGCCGATGGGCTCGCTTTTTTTTAACCTTCAGACATTTATGCAAAAAATTCCAAAGGCAGATTTAAAAGTATTTCTTTCAGACGATCCAAATCAAAAAAAAGCATTTGTTAATCGAATTGGAACTGCTTTTGAAAATATTGGATTTTTAGCGCTTAAAGGACATTTTTTAGATGCCAAACTTCAAAATGATTTGTACAATGAAATCAAAGCTTTTTTTAATCTTGAAGAAAAAGTTAAAAATAAATACGAAATAAAAGGAGGTGGTGGGCAAAGAGGATATACAGGTTTTGGAAAAGAACATGCTGAAGGAAGATCTGTCGGAGATTTAAAAGAATTTTGGCATTTTGGACAAGAACTAAATAGTAAACCTTATCTAAAATCAGTTTATCCTGAAAATGTTCTAGTTCAAGAATTGACTTCCTTTAACTCCGTGGGAAATATAGTATTTAAACACTTGGAAAAAACAGCTCAAATTATTCTTCATGCAATCGCATTATACTTAAATTTAGAGGCTTCCTATTTTGATAAATTTATCCAAGAGGGAAACTCTATTTTAAGAGCAATCCATTACCCGCCGATAACAAAACCTCCACATGAAGCAGAACGAGCAGCTGCTCATGGAGATATTAATCTTATAACTCTCTTAATGGGTGCANANGGAAGTGGNCTTCAAGTTTTAAATAGNCAAAATAATTGGATAGATGCCATTGCTGAACCGGATGAGCTGATAATTAATATAGGGGACATGCTTTCAAGATTAACCAATAACAGATTGCCATCAACTATCCATCGAGTTGTAAATCCACCAAAAAAAGATTGGGGAANGTCTAGGTATTCACTCCCTTTCTTNATGCATCCAGTTCCTGAAATGCCACTAAATTGTTTGCCAGAAACAATCGATAAAAATCATCCTAAAAAGTTTGATGATATTACTGCAGGCGAATTTTTGCAAAATCGATTAGTTGCCCTGGGTCTTATTGGCGGATGAAGCTTTATCCAATTTTAATGCATCTAAAACAAGAGCTCCTAGTCTAGCCAAAAAAGGAATCCCAACTGTTTCATATTCATAATTATCGTCATTAAAAATTTTATTTTCATTTACTAAAACTGTTGCTGTTAGAAAAAATTTTAAATCACTTTCTTCATCATGAATGTATGCAACATCTGTAAGTGTCCCATAGGCATATCCCACTTTGTTGTATATCCTAATTTGGTCCGACATTTCACCCTTTTGATCTCCGTATATAAAAAATTTTCCATAGCTGTCCCAATATTCACCATTATTATAATTTGGTGATGAGCTTTCTAAAGTCGACCTACTCATCCAGAAANGCAAAAATTCATAATCTTCATTTTTTAATCCAAATTGTTGATTTGTTGAAAATATTTCAGGAAAAATTAATCTCATTAAGATTCCTTCTAAATCCAAAAGTGAAATTCTGTTTTTTGTTTTAAAATCCATTGGTCTTGNGACTAGAATACCNTTTTCAATAAACCCCTTNCCTTTNAAAATTTCTTTNAAATTTTGATTTTGTTCTTTAAACTTTGAGGATATAGAATTTTGGTGATACAAAGGTTCCCCACTTAGATCAAAAAAAGTATATTCCCAAGTAGTCGTATTATCTGATCCAAGAAGAAATTTGTGAAAAATTTTTGTGTTTTCTAGACCCTTAGCTTTTAATTCATAATTTATATAATCCCTCCCCAAAAAATCAAATAAATAATTATACGCATTATTATCACTAACTANAAATATTTTTTTAATTAGGTGAGCGATAGTGAGCTCCCCTTTNTGTTGTGTAGAATCATTCAGTTGAATTGCCTTGCCTTTTGAATCTCTAATTTCAAAAGGTGTGTTTGCATTGATTTTCACACCAAGTGAATTGAGTTCTCTTAATTTTTGAAGTACAAGAGCTGCAANAGGAAGTTTAACTGCACTAGCGGGATAAAAATAATTTTCTTCATCAAGCTGAAAAGAAGAGGAACGAANNCTTAGTNTTGAATTNGANTCTAAATCAACTTGNGTTAAAAGAATNTGAACCTCATGANCTTTAAGCTGATTTACTACTTTTTGAATAGCCACATTTGANCTATTCATGACTNTATCTAAAATAGGTTTTGGACGCTTATNACATTGAACTACTATAAACGCTGCNTGAAGTNTTATAAAAAAAANTTTAAATTTTAACATTAACTTTTTATTTCTTGATATACTNAGGAAACTTTAGCTAATAATTAAGGTATTAAATTAAACCCTTTTTAATCTTTTAATCAAAATCAAAAAAATTTATNTCCTCTGCAGATGTCAAATCTGGNAGGTGCTCATTAACTGGAATACAAATTGTTTGATAAGGTTCAGATCTATTCAAAATTCGTANTGCTTCAGGAAGTTCTTTTTCATTTCGCTCTGGATGAATAGGACACTTTTGCAGATAGGGATACAACAACTTCCCATTAAAACTAAAAATATTCATNCTTAATCTAATTTCATNANTATTATCCTTGTACTGATTAATCTCTGAAGGGACTGGCTTTTCGATAATNTTTTTAAGATATCCATTTGGNTCAATATCCATGACTGCAAATTTAGTAAGACGTTCATCCGAAAAATTCATTCCTGATCTGGCATAACTAATAAGTGCATGNGGTTCTTNCCTTGAAGCNCGCAACANTTTAAAGACAGAGGTTGAATATAAATTATCTCCATTGCAAACCGTAAATGTAGTGTTTGCTAATTCAGGATATTGNTCCAGAGCCTGCTGTACTGCATCAGCAGTTCCTAATGGTTTTTCTCTAGAATGAGGTATATGTTGAAGTGCAAAACGAATAGTTATACTCGTAAAAATTTTATTNGCCNCCCATTTATCTATTTGNTNATGAAAAGCANTATTTTCTGGACTTGTTATCAGATANATATTTTTGTANCCAGCCNNTTCAGCATTACTTATTAAATAATATAAAAGTGGGNGTTGATTTGANCCTAAANGNATCAGGCTTTTATGAACAGCTTCTGCTTGTTTTTTTATTTCAGGNCTCAAGGAGCTGTTTTTNAGTGAGGATTTCATCCTTGATGAAGCTCCTCCTGCCATAATCAAGAGTGANTTATTTTCTTTCATAAATGTGATTTTATCTCTACTTCATAAGCCTTTTGTGACCCTGCATCTTTAAATGCTTTAATCACCTGAGCCTTGGAATCATTATCTGTTAATGCAACCATACAACCTCCCCCTCCGGATCCAATAATTTTAGCCCCAAAAGCACCTGCTCTTTTTGCAGCTTCCATNTGCTTAATCATTTGTGATGGTGTATTTTGAATACACTCTTGGAGAATCTTTTGGTGGGAATTCATTAAGATTCCCAGTTTCTCAAAAGTANGAGATGTTTTTGTAAGCAATTCTTTTGCNTTTTGAGTTATCGAATANTTATNNATTGCAGCATACCAATAGGGCTTNTAAANATTNGAAATNANAGGTAAATACTTTTCATANTCATTTTCATTNGCTATATTCAAGTTNAATTGAGGATCCTCTCTTTTTACCTNNTCAATGGCTTTTTGAGCAAAATTTCTTGCGTTTTGAAGGANTTTCAGGGTTTGCTTTTCAATTCCAGACTCAGCNAAAATTAAAGNCCCTATTTCTGGGTNTAATNCTAAAGTNCTTCCTTTTTTAGTATCGATATAAANCATNCCNCCCTGAGCAATTGTATATTGATCCATTNNACCACCAGGTTGATTGAAATAAAGTACTTCAGCTTCGTATGCCAACTTACCAATTTGAATATTGTTGAGTGGCTTTTTATCCTCTTGAGCCTCAATCAAAAATCGAATCCATGCAACAACAAGAGCGGAAGAACTAGATACTCCAGCATTTACAGGTATATCTCCAGAAATTACTATATCATACCCCTGAATAAAATTAGCTCCCTTCTTAATCAATAGATCCATCGAAGAATGAAAGTAATCTTTAGCTATAAAAAAATTAAAGTTTTGAGTTAGATCAATTATTAATTCTTGTTGTATGTCAGGGAGTTGAATGTTGTATATTGCATCTTGGTTAGGTTCTGCTTTGATTTCTATATATCGATTAATTGTACATGCAATTACAGGAAGGCCTAAGTAATCCTGATGATCACCAAAAAGGCATATTCTAGCAGGAGCTTGTACGTTAATTTGAGTTTTGATAAGATGGAAAATAAAAGAAGTTAAATTAAGATATTATTTTCAAAGGGTTGGTTTGAGCCCACTTTTTCCTTGTAAAATCTGGAAATTTTTGTGGCATGCCATTTTGTGCGACGGAAGCCTCGCTCAATGGAGCGACAGCGCTCCAAGAACACCCTTCATAAACATTTTGATCAAGGGGTTCTCCTTTCCTTAAACATTCAATCATTCTATATAACATCATGAAGTCCATTCCTCCATGGCCCCCCATTTTTTTTGCTAGAGCTCCCAATCGTTTATACATGGGGTGTTCATATTTCTCGTAAAGAGCCTCTAATTGTTCCCCTTCTGCCCAGCTGTGATGATTTTCAGTTGCGCCAGGAACTCCCCCTTCCAATGCTACTCTAGTAGGATAACCCGCCAATGTGCCTTTAGTGCCTTGGATAAGATTTAACCTAGAATAGGGTCTTGGACTGGTCTCATCCCACTGAATCATAATGGTTCTTCCTAAATTGGTCTTTATAATTGATGTGTTTAAGTCTCCGCCTTTAAAATCTATAGTATTCCACAAGTGATCTTTTGGATAATTTTTTTTGGCATATAAATTTCTACCTATTGCAGGTGTTGAAAAAGAAACCAATGTGCTGAATTGGTCTTCTGATCTAGATAAATTCATGTACTGAGCAACTGGCCCTAATCCATGTGTGGGATACAAGTTACCATTTCTTTCTGCTAGGCGATAAGGTCGCCATGAACCCTCACCCCTTATTTCATCTTCCATTTGAACTCGAAGATCATGAATATAAGCAGCCTCTGCATGAAGTAAATCTCCAATTACTCCTTTTCGGCATAAATTTAAATATAAAAGCTCTTCTCTGCCATAATTGACATTTTCCATCATCATGCAATGCTTTTGGGTCAGCTCTGAAGTATTTATAATTTCCCACATTTCTTCTAGGGTGACTGCAATAGGAACCTCAACAAAAGCATGAGCTCCTTGCTTCATAGATTCTATTGCCATTTTTGCATGATTATTCCAGTTAGTAGCAATAATAGCTATATCTAATTTTACCTCTTTGAATATTTTTTTCCATTGATTTTCATCCCCAAAATACCTTGCTATATTTTGATGTCTCCCGTCTCCTACCTCGATACATGAAGTAACTGAACGGTCTACTAAATCTTCATGAAGATCTGATATTGCGACAATTTCAGTCCCCTCAATAGAAGCAAGTTGTTTAGCATGGCCATATCCTCTATCTCCAACCCCTATAATGGCTATTCGAATTGTTTCTAATTTAGGTGCTGCAAAATCTCCCATATAACTTCCTCCAGATGAGGTTTTTTCATTTTCCTCTGAGCATGCTAAATTAGTAGCCATATATAATGAGGCCGTTGAGAGAGTTGTTTTTTTTAGAAAGCTTCTCCGATTGAAATTTTTCATAAAAATTTACAGCAATTAAATTAATTTCATTTGAGATAAAAATAATAATTTAAAGTATAAAAAAACTAATCTAATCATTTAAAAATTTGATGAGTGTGGTCTAGCCATTTATAATTCATTTTAAGTATTTTGATAAAAATTTTATCTTTAAATAAAAATTAAAATTATGGGTGTAGGTGGAACTGTTTTAGGAAGTATTGCTATCTGTCTAATAATAGGATTACTAATTGAACTCAATGAGAGGCATCTAAATTAGTATGGGATACTTTTTAAAAAATATTTTGGTCTATGGTGCAATAGCATTTGTTGTTTTGATGCTATATGCTTCAATCAAAGGGATGAAAAATAAAAGATGAATTTTTGATAAAAAAATCAAAAAAGGTATTTAAAGTGCTTTAAGTTTTTAGTGTTGCAAAAAAATTATCTCTAACCTATATTTTTTATAAATAAGCACTAAGAACTCAATTATTACCCAACAACTATTCCAAAGTTTCTGAGGGAGCATCAACTACTCTATCCCACACTGTTGATGCGCCGCTTGTTTGGTCTTTCCATGTCATACGATTGTCTCCGTTTGAAAAGCTAATTAAATAATTTATAATATTAGTCCCTTGAACATATTGATATATTCCTGTTTCTGGGTCTATAGACCAAGTATATACTGAAATAGAGGGGCTTAAGCAACCTCTAGAATTTACATCTACAAATACATATTTAGTACTTACAATTTGTTCTGTGATAGTTGCNGTAAATTCCATACATGAATACTCNGAAATTAAATCTACTAGAGTTTCTTTTAANTCATNCCATANTATTAAATCCCCNCTTTCATCTGTTAANGANTATATCTTCCATTCNCCAATTGATTTNTCAGGAATAGGNTCCTCTTTTNCACAACTAAAAANGACAAGAACAAAAGAAAANATAAATAAGNTTTTNGTTAGNTTTTTCAATNTCTAAATTTTTTGCTTNAANCGTAAAACTATTAAAAAATAATAACCTAAAACTTGTTTTTAATAACAATTTAAAAGATATAATGTTAAAAGTTAGTAAGTGTTTTCAAATCAAGATTTCTTAAATTTAGATTAAGTTGATAATTGGAATTAACTCATGAAACTTTTTTTATTAAAGATTTTAATTATTGGTTTTATAACAACATCTTGTTTTATTGGAACCTGTCAGTCAAATATTAATACAGAAATACCATATATTACAGTACTTGGTACAGTTCAAGATGGTGGGCTTCCGCACATTGGGTGTCAAAAGCTATGTTGTACAAGCCCATCTGAAGAACTAAAACAGAGACTCCAAGTAACTGCATTATCCGTAACTCAGCCTAAAATAAATTCTACTCTGCTCTTTGAGGCTACTCCAGATATCATTTCACAATGGACCCTTTTAGAAAATATCCCTTCAGCTATTTTTCTAACTCATGCGCACATTGGTCATTACTCTGGGCTTATACATCTTGGAAGAGAGGCGCTGGGGGCTAAAAGCATTCCCGTTTACGCCATGTCGCGAATGACATCATTTTTAAAACAAAATGCACCTTGGAATCAATTAATATCCTTAAAAAATATAGATCTTTTTCAAATAGAAGCTAATATTAAAAATTCGATTGGTCAAATTCATATAACACCTATTTTAGTTCCACATCGTGATGAATTTTCAGAAACTGTTGCTTATAAAATAGAAGGGCCACAAAAAACAGTTTTATTTTTACCTGATATTGACAAATGGAGTAGTTGGAAATTAGATTTAGCGCAGATTCTAAAAACTGTTGATTATGCCTTTATCGATGGAACATTTTTTGATGAATCAGAGTTGAATTACAGGCCACTAGAAGAAATTCCTCATCCTAAAGTTAAAGAAACGATCGCTTTACTTAAAACTTATTCCAAAAAACTAAGAGATAAAGTATATTTTATTCACATGAATCACACTAACCCTATGTTGGACCCCAAAAGTAAAGCTTCAAAATGGGTACTNGAACAAGGCTTTAATATTGCTAGAGAAGGACAAACTTTTAGATTATAACGAAATTTAAAACTTTTGCCTCTGGTAAATATTTAATTTTTTTTGCTAAGGTTTTTTAACTTTACTGAGTGTCTGCGATTATTATAGTTATGGGAGTAAGTGGCAGTGGGAAAACTACTTTGGGACAAGCTATTGCAAAAAAGTTGGATTATAATTTTTTAGAGGGTGACGAATTTCACTCTAAAGAAAATAAACTGAAGATGAAAAAGGGGACTCCACTAACCGATGAAGATAGAATTCCGTGGCTAAAGGAAATTAATCAAGCACTTCATAAAAAAAGAGGGGGGAAAATTGTTTTGGCCTGTTCAGCCCTAAAAAAAAATTACCGGAAATTACTCCAGGAGCGATTTGCTCCAGAAACAATTTTATGGATTTATCTTAACAATGAGTATTCAATTTTAAAAGCTCGAATGGAAAATCGTAATCATTTTATGCCTGTAAGTTTACTTAAAAGTCAACTTGAAGAATTGGAGCCCCCAAAAAAAAGATTAAAAATGAACAGTTCACTAAGTATCAATAAAATGATTAATCAACTCAAACTTCATCTCAATGAACATTAAAGCAGAATGGGGAATCGTTGGAATGGGAGTTATGGGAACAGCTCTAAGTAGAAATTTTGCAAATAAAGGAATCCAAATCGCTTTATTCAATCGACGTATTAAGCAATTAGAAGAAAAAGTCGCAATAAAGAAAAAACAGCTTTATCCAGAATTAAAAAATGCACAAGCTTTTGAGGAGTTAAATCGATTTGTTTTTGCACTTGAGGTCCCCAGGAAAATTCTAGTTATGATACCAGCTGGAAATCCTACAGAAGATTTTTTAGAACAGCTTATCCCCTTGCTTTCTAAAGGTGATATTATTATTGACGGAGGTAATTCACACTATCTTCAAACAGAAAAACGATCAAAAAGATTTATTAAAAAAGGAGTGCTATTTCTAGGAGTTGGTGTTTCGGGAGGTAAAGAAGGTGCTTTAAATGGGCCCTCTTTAATGGTTGGAGGTAATAAATCAGCTTATGAGATTGTCAAAAAAAATTTATTCCAGATTGCTGCAAAAAACAGTAAAGGCAATTCTTGCTGTGCTTATTTTGGNAAAGGAGGTGCTGGACATTTTGTAAAAATGATTCATAATGGAATTGAATATGCTGAAATGCAGCTTTTAGCAGAAGTANTTGGATTATTACGCTCNAATAATTCNTNTGAAGTTATTCAAAGTTTACTAAACCANTGGAATAAGACGAAAAGTAAAAGTTANCTTTTAAAAATTACTNCTGAGCTGCTTAAATACCAAGAAGATGGNATNCCNTTTATTGATANAATTCAAGACAAGGCTTCTAATAAAGGAACAGGCGCTTGGGCTANNGANGCAGGAACAGTNCTNNNCTATTCNAATAGCCTTATGGCNAATGCNCTTTACGCTCGTTANATTTCCTCTTTCAAAAAAGAAAGAGTTGAATTAGCAAAAAANTTTAATGAAAAANNGCCACTCTTTGAAGCTTCGTTTNNACAAATTAAAAAAANTTATGATTTATCCCGTTGGATNAATCATCATCAAGGNTTTGAAATGTTGACTTTAGCAGCAAAAAAATATAATTGGGAANTNAACCNTTGCGAAGTAGCTTCGGTTTGGNCAGAGGGATCTATCATTAAGTCAGATCTTATAGAGTTTTGTATTACACTTTTTGAAACTAAAAAGTCTCTTATGTTAAGTGATGAATTTAAAAAACTATTAGAGCTTGGGAAAGACAATTGGAAAGAAACACTCAAGCTAGCTATTGAAAGTGAGATTCCAATACTTTGTATGCAGGGCGCATGGTCTTATTTTACAGCATTAAAAACTGAGAAAAGCACTGCCAATATTATAGAAGCGCAACGGGATTATTTTGGGGCTCACGGTTTTCTTCGCATTGATAATAAAAGTAATGCTTTACATCACGGCCCCTGGTCTTAAATTAATCCACACGGCCCACAGGGCGAATTTCAGAACCTTTTACGCCAGTCAGTCTGTCTCCTAATAGATCTCGAATAGAATCTGCAATCTTGGAAATTTTAGTAACTAATTTAGGATGTAATCCTGCTATATTAATATTTTCTTCAGGGTCAAAGACTAGATTATACAACTCGGGTTTTTTAATTTCATTCATNTCATAAGGAACNGGAANTCCNTCATTAGTTCCTTCTCTACCATTTAAGCTTCTATATGTATGGGGAACATATAACTTCCAATNTTTATGTCGAACAGCGTGTAATTCATTGTTCCTATAATAAAAGAAAAGATTTTCATGAGGNNATTCTATAGTTTCTCCAATAAGTAAGGGAANTAGAGAAGCTCCATCAATTTTTTTATCAGGGTAATTNCTNTTAGTAAANTCNACCANTGTAGGNAACCAATCAATTCCCATAGCTGGAGCNTTNATGATAGTATTTGGTTTTATAGCCTTNGGATAANNAACNATTCCTGGAACTCTATGCCCNCCTTCCCAATTAGTACCTTTTCCTTCTCTAAAAATNCCTGNAGACCCNGAGTGCCCCCCATAAGAAAGCCAAGGTCCATTGTCAGAGGTAAAAACTACAATCGTGTTTTGATCTAATTCTTCTTCTTTAAGTGTTTTAAGTATTTTTCCTACTGAGTTATCTATCTCATTAATGACATCTCCATACAATCCTCTTTCTTGGGTGTCTTGAAATGCTTTAGCAGCAAATAGTGGTACATGAGGTTGAGGGTGTGGCAAATAGATAAAAAATGGGGCTTTTTTATTCTTTTTTATGAAGTTAATTGCTTTTTCAGTGAGTGCTTCTGTGAGAAAAGTTTGATCTTCCAATACACAAATTGGTCTTTCGTTTTCATAAAGTGAAATCTCTGGAAAATTAAAAACAGAACCTTGCTGAGGGTGCTTGGGCCACATATCGTTAGAATAAAGTATTCCATAAAACTCATCAAAACCATGTTTAAGTGGGAAAAACTTTGGCGCATCTCCTAAATGCCATTTACCAAAAATTCCAGTCTTATAGCCTCTTTCTTTTAGCAATTCTGCAATGGTCGTTTCATCTGGATTTAGTCCGACTTTTGAACCTGGACTATATGCATTATGAATTCCTATTCGATTTGGATAGCACCCAGTCAAAATTGAAGCTCTAGAAGCTGAGCAAACAGGCTGAGTTGAATAATAGGAAGTAAATAAGGCTCCTTCAGCAGCCATTTGATCTAAGTTTGGTGTACTGATGTCATTAGCACCATAAACTCCTATATCACCATAACCTTGATCATCTGTTAAAATAAAAATGATATTAGGTGGAGGATCTTTAATGGAGAATGTGCAGGCTAAGAAAAATAGCTTGTAAATAAAGACTAGTAGGTACCTCAAAATTGAAAAGATTTGATGAAAATTGTTCTTATATTTTTGGATTATAAAAATACAAAACTTGTATGATCCTATTAAACTATTTTAATATACTTGCTTAGTCGAAAAGTAATCTTGCGGTTGCTTGTCCTATTTTACTACCAATTGCTATTCCCATTCCTCCGAGCCTTACTCCTAGAGCAATACGATCTCCTTTTTTTTCAATTAGTGGTATTTTGTTTTTTCCAAAAGCCATAATCCCTGACCACTCCGATTCTATTTCATAATTATGATTAGGCAGAATGAAATCTCGAAGATCATTAGATAATTTCTGTTTGATTTTTTGATTCAAACCAAATTCAACAGTGCTCTCATTTTCAAAATCTAACTCCCTCCCGCCACCTAATAAAATTTGGTTTCCAATATTTCTAAAATAATAATACCCATCTTTATAATGAAAAGTTCCTTTTACCTTTAAGTTAGCTATGGGCTTAGTCATAATTACAATCCCGCGTCCGGGTTTTAGTTCAATTTCTGGAAAAAACCGATCTGTAAAGGCATTTGTGCATATTGCTAATTTTATTGTTTTTAATTCAATAGCTTGGTTTTTTAACTTAAGACTTATGGATGTTTTATTCTTATTCAACTCAAAGGCCTTTACCTCTACACATGCGAAATAGTCAATATTACTACAATTAACTTTTGCCCTAAGTGTTCGCATCATTTTTCCAGTATGGATCTGGCCTTCAAAAGAGTTTTCAATTAAATGATGAACATGGTTTTTATTAAATCCGAAAGAATCAACTTTTTCCTTATTAAAATTAAAAACTGTTTTGCCGAATAATGGGTGTAATAGTTTGTTTATCTCGTCCATTTTTTCAAGTGCCTGAGGTNCTTGTTCAAAAAAGAGCTCATAACCTCCAAAGGATTGAAAATCAATATTTCTTTCACCTAATGTATCTTTCANAAGTGACAGNCCTTCTATTCGCAGTTGAACNAAATTAATTAAATCNTGGNCATTCATGGTTTTAGTATCATCAACCANTTCAGAAAGAGATCCAAAACATGCGAAGCCTGCATTTTTAGTGCTTGCACCTGATGAAAANAGTCCNCGTTCTAATATAGCGATTTGTGCTTGAGGATANTNTTCACGGTAGGTCAANGCACAAAACATTCCTGTTATTCCTCCGCCTAAAACAACTAAATCATACTCAAGTAGTGCCGCTTTTTCCCAATAACTAAGCATATTAAAGTCTAAAAATTCTCTCCATCAAAACCCATTTTTCACCTTGTTTCGCGCAAGGTAAAGCTTTCTGGTATTTGTCCATTAGAGTTTCCCATTCTTGAACTTTTGGGTTAGAATTATCTTTAATTTGTTTTTCAAAAAGTGAAAATTCAGGAGTAGTTTCAATTATCATAAAAAGCCTATCCGAAACCCTATATATTTCCATTGACTCAACACCTGTGTCTTTGATTTGATGAATTATTTCTGGCCATACTTCTTTATGATGTTCAATATAGGCTTGAATCAATGCTTCATCATTGATTAAATCCAATGCAAAACAATATTTTTTATGTTGCTTTTTCACTTTATGTATTAATTCGTTTTTAATTATAGAGATCGGTCTAAATGCGAATATCCTCCATCTACAAAAAGGAGTTGACCTGTTGTATGACTTGATTTTTTCGAAATAAGGAAAGCAACAGCACTTCCTATTTCCTCAGGAGTGGTCATTCTATTTTCTAAGGGGATGTTAGATTCAATTTCTTTTAATTTGACCTCTGGATTAGGAAAAGATTTTATCCATTTTTTATATAATGGAGTATAACATTCAGCTACAATAATGGAATTAACTCTTATGGAAAAGGGTAATAATTCGACTGCCCATTCTCGAGTTAAAGCATTTCTTCCTCCATTTGCTGCCGCATATGCAGAGGTACCCCCTTGTCCAGTAAAAGATGTTTTTGAACCAATATTTACTATTGAGCCTTTAGATTTCTTTAGCGCTGGAAGACTATAATGTGCCATCATGAAATAATGAGTCAAATTACTATGAATTGATTTAGTAAAAGATTCAAAATCACCGTCGGCCAAACTAACTCCATCATTGACCCCTGCATTATTAACCAAGGCATCAATTAAACCATATTCACTGATTATTTGTTCTACTGCTTTTTTACAATCTTTTGGATCTGTTAATTCTGCGAAAGCAAATCCAACATTTCCTCCAGTCTCTTTAAGTTTTTTTACAGCATGAGGAATGGATCTCCTATCCCTTCCAACTATTACTGGTATAGCACCCTCTTTAATTAATTGTTCGCAGATACCGTATCCTATGCCTTTAGAACCGCCAGTTACAACAATTATTTTTTCTTTTAAATTTAAATCCATTTATACTAATCTGTAATATTATAAATCCTCAAAGCATTTTTACCGAGAAGTTTTGCTTTTTGATACTCTGAAAAATCATTTATATAATTCAAAATTAAATCATAAACTTGCTTGTAAGAAGCAGCCAATAA
Source organism: Flavobacteriaceae bacterium (assembly GCA_002705385.1). Classification (GTDB taxonomy): domain Bacteria; phylum Bacteroidota; class Bacteroidia; order Flavobacteriales; family Flavobacteriaceae; genus MS024-2A. The sequence goes on along the minus strand of PAFO01000025.1, from coordinate 11,602 downwards.
ACATACAGGCCAATCAGATCCAAACATAATTCTATCTTCTTCAAAAGCATTAAAAACTACATCTAAATAAGGTACAAAATCTTCATACCTCCAGTCATTTAAATTAGCTTCAGTAACAATCCCTGAAATTTTACAAAATATATTTGGTGATTCTGCAAGAATTTCAATTTGCCGTTTCCAAAAATCAATTTCCTGATTTTTAATATCTGGTTTTGCCAAATGATCAAGAATAAATTTTTGATTTGGGAATTTTTTAACAAGCTGAATCGCAGATTCAAGTTGATTTGGAAAAATTAAAATATCGTATGTTAAATTAAATTTCATCAATTTTCCAATTCCATTTTGAAAATCTTCCCTTAGAAGAAAATCTTGTTCTTCAGACTGAACTAGATGTCTTACTCCTTTGAAATAAATATTTTTAGAATAATATGCTAAACGTTCTTCTACGTTTTTATGCCTAAGATCAACCCATCCTACAACAGCTTTTATAAACTTGTTCTGCTCAGCTAAATGAAGTAAATAATCATTTTCCTTCTCTGTTTGATCAACCTGAACTAAAATCGATCCATCAATTGAATTTTTTTTTAAAATAGATTCTAAATCTTTTGGAAAAAAATCACTTTTAATAATAGACATAGTATCATCTATCCAATCATGATTAAGAGGATTAAATTTCCAAAAATGTTGATGTGAATCAATTTTCACTCTTAAAAAAATTAAATTTCTTTTCCTAATATTTTAAAGGTCCATGCGATTTCTCCAGGAATAGATTTTGGAACTTGAATTTCTAATCCTCTCTCGGTGTCAAAAGACCAAATTAATGGCTCATCATAACCAAGGAGATAAATTGAACTATTTTTATTAGGCTCTATGTTATTTATAGTTATGCTATTTTCTGGCTTTTTTAAAGCTATTGCGAAATAACTATTAGAATTATTTTTTTTTGTAAATATTAAATATTCCCCTTGTTTATAATCTTTTTTAAGCTTTTCACTTGAATAAATAGCTTCTCCATTTATATCTAACCATTCACCCATTTTTTCTAACCTAGATATACTTGGATTAGGAATCAGTCCAGAGGCGGTAGGACCCACATTTAAAAGGTAATTCCCCCCTTTAGAAGTAATATCAATTAAATTATGGACTAATACTTCTGCTGATTTCCAATTTTTATCATAAGATTTAAATCCCCATGTATCATTCATCGTCATACATGACTCCCAATCCATTGAAGAAGTACCTTCCAAAATTTCTTGTTCAGGAGTGCCAAAATCACCGGCATATCTTTTATCATCTTTGGTCATCCCAGCCATACCATTTCTTCCTTTATCAACTCTATTATTTATTAAAATTTCTGGTTTTAAACTTCTCACATATTGATATAGATCAAGTCCCATATTATGGTTATAGTCATTTATCCATTCTCCGTCAAACCATAAAATGTCAGGGTCATAATTATCCATTAATTCTTTGAGTTGGGGTTTGAGATAATTCTTATAATAGATTGGAAAATCTGGATTTGGAACATTTTGATAATCATATCTAGGTTCATCATTAGCTTGTGCGTGAGGATGATGCCAATCCATTATTGAATGGTATAAACCAAATTTTATTCCTTCTTTTTTACAGGCTTCTGAAAGACCTTTTAGCAAATCTTTACCAATCGGAGCAAAGTCTACAGCATCATAATCAGATACTTTGGAGTCCCAAAGAGCGAAACCATCATGATGTTTAGAGGTAATTACTACATATTTCATACCTGCCCTTTTCATTATTTTTACCCATTCTATAGGATCATAATCAACAGGGTTGAATTTTTTTGCATATTTTTCATATTCCTCAATAGAAATTTGTGCGTATCTCTGAATCCATTCACCTATACCCTCTATTCTTTTTTCATTATGAATTCCTGCTGGTACGGCGTAAACTCCCCAATGGATAAACATTCCGAATCGAGCTTCACGCCACCATGATATTCTATTATTAAAGTCTTCTTTTGTTTCATTAAGGTAATCTACTTTAATATCATTTTGTGGTTCAGATTTGTTTTGAAGTTTGTTTTTACACGAAAAACTAACTGTAATTAATATTAACAGTTTTACAAATAATTTAATTTTCATAATTCTTTATTTAGATTTTCAAAAGATTTTACAAATTGTTTAGAAATACCAAGCCCATCTATTCCAAGTTCCATTACATCACCATCTTTTAGATATTTTTGTGGATCAAGGCCTAGACCCACTCCAAATGGGGTGCCAGTGGAAATTAAATCTCCAGGTAGTAAGGTCATAAAATTACTTATATAACTTATTAACTTTGGTATATAAAAAATCATATCAGAGGTGTTACTTTGTTGCATGATTTCCCCATTTAAGCTTAACCAAAGATTAAGATTATGTGGGTTTTGAATTTCATCCTTGGTTGCAATAAATGGCCCTATGGGTGCGAAAGTATCACAACTTTTGCCTTTTACCCACTGACCAGATCTCTCGAGCTGATATTCGCGTTCACTTATGTCGTTATGTAATACATAGCCTGCTAGGTATTCCATGGCATCTTTTTCGCTCACATAAGATGCTTTTTTCCCTATAACTAAAGCTAACTCAACTTCCCAATCTGATTTTTGACTTCCTCTTGGAAGAATTACATTATCATAAGGTCCATTAATCGCTGAGCTTGCTTTGAAAAATAATACTGGTTCTTTAGGAGGTTCCATTCCCCCCTCTTTAGCATGCTTTGCAAAATTCAACCCAACGCAGACAATTTTGGAGGGACGTGATAAAGGAGCCCCCAAGCGGATGCTTTGCTTAATTACTGCACAATTTTCCTGATTTTTTTCAAGCCATTTTTGAAGAGATTGTATTCCACTTGACCCAAAAAAAGTTTCATCATAATCGTTTGTAAATTTACTTACATCGATTCGAGTCCCATCTTGAAGTTGAACTCCTGGTTTTTCATTACCAATTGTTCCAAATCGAATTAGTTTCATCTATATTGTTTTAATTACCATTTAGTCTTATAAATCCACCATCTATAGGATAATCTGTTCCAGTTACAAATCCGGCTTCATCTGAACATAAATACAAGGCTAGAGATGCAATTTCCTCTGGAGTTCCCATTCTTCCAATGGGTTGAGTTTTTGATAATTTTTTAAACATTTCTTTTTCTTTTCCTGGATAGTTTTTTCTTATAAATCCATCTACAAAAGGAGTATGAACCCTAGCGGGTGAAATAGAATTACAACGAATATTGTGCTTCAAATAATCTTTAGCAATAGAATACGTCATAGACAAAACTGCGCCTTTTGTCATTGAATATGCAAAGCGGTCGTTATGTCCTACTAAACCTGCTGCAGAAGCCAAATTTAAAATCACCCCCTTTCCTGCTTTTCTCATAAAGGAAATACATGCTTTAGTGCAGTTAAAAACTCCTTTGATATTTACATTGTAAAGTCTATCCAAATCGTCTACTTCTGTGGATTCAACAGTTCCAACATGTGCTATCCCGGCATTATTTACAAGCAGGTCAATACTTCCTTGGGTACCAATTGATTTGACTAAAGAAATAGTTTGGTCATGTTTAGAAACATCCACAATATGAGCAGTCGCTGAAAAACCAACATCTTTGATTTGTTTTATGGCAAGTTCGGCAGCATTTATATCATTTTCTAATATATGAACTGATGCCCCCTGCTCAGCAAATACAGTTGCTATTGCTTTTCCAATTCCACTACCTCCTCCTGTAATTAAAGCTGTTTTACCTTTTAGACTAAATCTGCCCATTTTCAATTGCTTATGAAAAATTATTCTTAAACACTAAAAATACACAATAGAATGACTACTCCAACTTTTTTAAAAAATAAAAGGATAAGTCCAGCCAACCATAGCCTTATTATCCTTTTAAAAAAAGTAGGGTGTGAAAACCTACATACNCAAAAATAATAATAATGAATCCTTTAATCTCCTTTATGGGGTTTTATTTTAGAAATCATTTTATAATTTGGGAATTCACTAAATTGGAATTTATTTTTAATTCCCTTCTGTGAAAATATATTCAATTATAATCCTAATATTTATGATTCAAGGCTATGAAACCCAACCTTATGATTTAATAAAAACTTATGATGATTTTGAAATTAGGTACTATCCATCAGTAGCCATGGTACAAACAGAAAGCAGTCCGGGTTCGGAACAAAATTTCAGAAAATTATTCCAATATATTTCTGGACTAAACGAATCGGATCTCAAAATTGCAATGACTACTCCTGTTCATATGGAGAAAACACAAGGNGAAAATAAAATGTCTTTTGTATTGCCAAGTGACCTTGATAAACCGCCTATTCCAAAAAATAAAGAAGTTAAAATTATTAAATCAAAAGAAGCATATTTTGCGGCAGTCAAATATGGGGGCTATTCAAACAGTAGTAAGGTAATTTATTATACAAAGCGCCTTAAAGAATCTCTTGCCCTTAAAAATATTAAAGTATCTGGTGGCCCAATTGTATTGGGCTATAATTCTCCATATAAGTTTTTTAATCGAAGAAATGAAATTATTATTGAGATACTAATCAACTAGTGGCTGATACATTTTAAAGGATATTTTATTAAAAACTAATTTCTCAGATTTGAAATAGTAAAAATTAAATAATCATTCTCAGTGTTATTTTTCACATAAACTATCATTAGGTTATTTTTCATAGTTTTATGATCTATTAGCCATAATCAACAATCATATGAAACATGAGGGGACAATCATCGCAAGTGAAAAGAAAAAATTATTTAAATACAATACCCACGAACAAAAAATTGAGTGGGAAACAGTATTTAAAAATAAGATTGTAGGTATTTCTAGAATTGAAAATTTTGTTTTTGTTTTAACCNCTAGTTGGGGTTCATATTCAACCTCAATGATAAATTACCAAACAGGAGCAATAAAATGGAAAAAAGATATTGTCCTTTACAATGTTCATATTTTAAGTGATTTAATCATATTTATTGACACAACTAGAGAGGTTGTTTCGATTTCTGCAGAAACTGGAAATGAAAATTTTCGAGTAAAAACTGGCTTTAGATGGACCAGCCCAAAAATGGTATTAGTCGATCAAAAAATTTACTTGTTTTCAAAAAAGAAAACAATGCTTTTAAACTTGAATACAGGATCATTAGTTGAAAGTAAACTCCCATCAAAACTAAATCCAAAAGAAATTACTTTTGTTATTGATGAGTTTCAGATGAATATCAATACCTTAAACACCTCCGATTCTGGTTATTCCCCGATTTTCGATGGTGGTATTGTTGGCGGGGATAGTGGAAGCTTTGATGCTGGTGCAGATGGGGGTGGAGATGGCGGAGGTGGTGGAGGTGAATAGACTTCTTTATAATTTAATTAAATAAACAGTTTTGATCTTAAATAATAAATCTTTCTAAATGAAAAAATTCATATTATTAATTTCTATAGTCGTTTTTAATTCTTGCACTAAAAAAAACGAGAATTCTAAAAGAGATGTCAACCTTGAAATGGCTCAAAAATTTCTTGATAATATTATACTTCAACCTGAAATAGCAAAATCGCTACTTCACGATAAATTTACTTTTTCATGGATGGGTAATATTGAACAAGGGGGTAAAATTTGGAATAAGGATAACTTATTTGATGAATATTTTAAAACTATAATTCCACAAATACTTCCTCATGGGATTGTATTAAATACTATTGACTCAATATCAGATAAGGATGGAGTTGCTATAATTCAAGAAGGAGATGCTGAAGGTAAAAATGGTGAATACGATAATAAATACGTTTGGATTTTTAAAATGAAGGATGGGTTAATTTTATCTNTTAGAGAATACAATAGTGATATACTTGTAGCAACTCAACTATACGACTATAAATTAGTCCCTGTAGAATAGTGTAACTTATTTTTTAATTAATCTAAGTGAACAAATCAAATTTTAAATTTGTTCTTTTTGACTAGAGAAAAAAAATAAAATAATACCTGTAAGTCTAAAATTTGAATTACTTTGAAATGATTAACAAAATTAATATTTATTACTAAAACAAATAAAGATAAAAAAGGCAGCTTTCTAAGTATTTTTCTCCTGATCCTTTCTGGAGAACTAGTCTTTATACTTCCCTATTTCTTATCCAGAGTTTTTAGACCTACTTTTCTTGAAGTTTTCAATTTAACAAATGTTGAATTGGGAAGTTTGTTATCTGTATACGGTATGGTAGCTTTATTTTCGTACATATTTGGTGGAACCCTTGCCGACAGATTTTTACCTGGAAAACTAATTTCTATATCACTTGTAACAACAGCCTTTGGAGGGTTAATTCTTGCCACCTACCCTTCATTATTCATCCTTCAAATCCTATATGGATATTGGGGGTTCACTACTGTGTTCCTTTTTTGGGGTGCAATGATTAAAGGAACGCGTTTATGGGGAGGTACTAAAAATCAAGGTCAAGCTTTTGGTTTTTTAGATGGAGGTAGAGGAATCGTAGCTGCTTTAATGGGCAGCATAGGAGTATTTATTTATTCTGTTTTTTTGGAAGTTAATTTACAAGATGCAAGCATTATTGAACGCCAAGATGCGTTTCGATATGTTATCTTATTTGCCTCTTTTATGATTGCAATTGTTGGAATTATAATATATTTTAAATTAAACATCAAACCTGAAGAAAAACAAATAAGAATTTCTTCCTCTCACTCTTTTAAAAATATTATTGCAGTACTGAAGTTAGAATCTGTCTGGTTATTGATGTTAATTATTCTGTGTGCTTATTTTGGATATAAAGTGACCGATATTTATTCTTTATACGCTTCTGACGTTATGAATTTTAACGAGATTGAATCTGCTAATATAAGCTCGCTTCAACTATATTTGAGACCCTTTGCTTGTATTCTTTTTGGATTCTTGGCCGATCGCTCAAGAAGTACATTTTGGATTATTATTGGTTTTTTAGTTATGCTCTTAGGGTCTATTATTTTTGCCTCGGGAGTTGTAAAATCTAGCTTAAACATATTGTTTTTTATATCTCTATTTATCTTAGCTGTAGGAACTTATTCTATTAGAGCACTTTATTTTGCGATTTTACAAGAAGGTAATATTTCAATTGCACTTACCGGCACTGCTGTAGGTGTTATATCATTAACTGGATATACACCTGATATTTTTGCTGGTCCTCTTATGGGATATTATTTAGACAAATTTCCTGGGCTTTTAGGGCATCAGTATGTTTTTATTTATTTGGCAGGTTTCTCAGTTTTAGGACTATTTTGCACCTTGCGCTTTGCAAAGATTAGTAATTAAAATATCCTATTTGAGTGTTTTGTTGATGTAACTCTTTTTATTAATATTTAAATTGTTTACGAATTGAAATTGTTTAGAAGACGATCTTATAAAATATTTTTTAGAGCTGAAAAATGAAAAAAAATTTAGTCAATTTATATTGAGTTTTTTACTTTGAAATTTTATAAATAGAAGAAATAGCTTTCATAGGAAACCATTTATTTTTCTTATTGCAATAAATGAGNTGGTTTGTTGATTTTGGAGGATACAANTTTTTGCTTTTGGCATTAGTAATGATATCAGATTTTAGGATACTGTTATCTTCATTCGTAATTACTTTTTTAGAATTATAATTAATTCGTGTAACCGGGATTTTAATAAATTCCAGTTCTTTTAACGCATTATAACGATGATGTCCATCAATTATAACATTAGTTTCACTACATGCTATTATAGTGTGAAATAAAATTATATTAGAATTTTTATATTCTGATTTCTTGTGGTCCTTTTTGGAGTTTATAATTTCTTCATGAGGAATTAGAGATGCTATATCCATTAATTCAATACTGAAAATTATGTCTGAATCAATACTGATTTTAATCATCTTTTAAGTGATAAATTGCTAAAATAATTTTTTTATTGAAACTTAATATACTATTTAATAATTTGGGATTTTGTAGATTAGAAAATTACTTTAAAATTTTTACTATTTATGAATAATATTGAGATTTTTGGGGCATCATTTGCCTTAATGTCAGTAATCTTAGGGGCTTTTGGAGCACATCTGCTAAAAAAAAGACTTCCAGAGTCTGGATTGCAGTCCTTTGAAGTTGGGGTAAGGTATATGATGTATCATGGCCTTGCATTACTGCTTGTTTCACAAATTGCATTAAAAGAAAAAGAAATGATATCATGGTTTTTTATTGGAGGCACCTTTATTTTTTCCTTCAGTATCTTTTTGCTTTCGCTTCAATCAATTTTAAAAGTAAACCTAAAGTGGTTAGGGCCAATAACACCAATAGGAGGAATGCTTTTAGTTTTTGGTTGGATTTTACTTTTGCTAAAATTTATCTAAACTCCNANATTAATNTTATTGTGTAACNTTTGCTACTCATTTAAAGAAATGTTAAGTTTGCGTTACATTNATAAAATACAAATCATGAATGATCAAAATATTATTATACCNATTTTCGGAATGCTAACAGGAATTATAATNCCAGTTGCTGCATTTATCTATTTATATTATGAAGGCAAAGGAAAGAGAGAAACAGTGCTTGAAATATCTAAGAATCTTGACGACCCTTCCAAAGTTGAAGAGTTACTAAAAATTTTTGAAGAAAGAAAGAAGGAACCAATTGACTATCGTAGAAGTGGAGTTATAACAATTTTTGTTGGTGCTGGTCTTTATCTACTTGGCATTTTAGCTTTAGGGGAAATTTTAGAAGGTGTTGGGGCTTTAGTAAGTTTTATAGGAATTGGAACTATGATANCGGGATATCTTTACCCAAANACTGGTGAGGAATTATCAAATGCGGTTGAAGAATACGAAAAAAAATAAATTTTGGGAAGAAATCATAAAAAACTTCAAAATAATTTAGANNAGTATAGAAAAGCTTNGGGTTTAACCCAANAAGAGTTATCAGTTTCTGCAGAAGTCTCTAGAAAAAGTATAAATGCTATTGAAAATGGTGTCTATATNCCATCGACTGTTTTAGCTTTAAAAATTGCAAAAACACTTGATTGTAAAGTTGAAGATTTATTTAAACTTTCTTTAATAATTATCNTTTGTNAAAAATNATCNTAGNNTTTAAAAAAAGAAAAATGGGGCTAAAAGGNTCAAAGAAANCCTNATATTATAAACCCTCCAATAAGGAGNGAAATAACANGAACAATAAATCAAAATATTATTTGAATACTAGTTTTGTCTCAATCACAATATCATCATATATTANTTTGTCACCTAGATTTTCAAAAAAGCTTCCAGACCTAAATCTAACATCGTATTTTGACCTNTCAAAAACTAAATTTGCTTCCCAATTANCGTCATTATTTAACAAAGTAAATGTAATAGGATGNTTTATTTCTTTGATTGTTAGNGAGCCTTTGATNTCAAAATTNTTTTCAGATNTTTTTGTTGCACTCTCCATTTCTAAATAAGCCTCGGGAAATTTACTCACTGAAAAAAAATCATCTGATTTTAAATGACCTTCAAGTTTTGACCTGTAGTCTTCAGGTAAATCCAAATTTTTAAGACTGGTCATATCTACAACAAACTTTCCTTTTAAAGGCTTATTGTCCTTTAATGTTAGATTTCCTGACTTAAATATTAAGGACCCATAATGTTCATTGGTACTAAGTTCCTTCCCAGTCCATTTTAAGCTACTAATTGAAGTATCTAAAGTCAAGTTTTGGGCGAAACTAATCGATGAAGTTAAAAGGGTAACAATTATATTTTTTATTTTTCTATTCATTTTAATTTATATTTTTAAAAGTTTAAAATATCTTTCTAAATGTCTAATNTAATTAGTAAGATATTGGCACTAATATATTTATTTAAATGTGATCCATCAAAAAATCCATCAGGATTTGGTATATTACTGCATTGACATATGGGACTATTTTTTATGTTATTTTGAATTATTTATTACAAATTAAAAATGCCCTTCGNATACATTAAATTATATGCTAATCTAATTTTTAAAATTTTTCCNCTTAAAAACCATCCAAATTAGCATAATGAATATGTAAGAAGAGTAAAAGATCACTGCAATTTTTGAATTTAGTAGATTTATTAAAATAATAAATACTACTGTTGAGGTTGNTGCAAGGATTAAAAAGAATTTCTTAAATGTANCAAGATAGTTTTCAAGGTCAAATTTGTCTTTCTCCTTCTTAGACATAGTATTATAACCACTCAAAAGATATTTCGCGTTATTTTTATTTATCCCTAAAGCCACTGCTATGAAAATAAGATCCGTAATTAATACTCCAATATAAGGGCTATTCATCAGGCGATTTAATAATTATTTATCTGGACTCTGCTTTTGATTTTTCCTACTTCCCCTTCTCTCTTTTAATAATAAATTATTTTGTCTATAAAATCGATTGCGTTTTGATACGTATACTAAATGTTTTGCAAGATAATATGNGGTTGTTCCTATTGCTGCAATGCTTCCACTTGATCCTAAAATTGCCCAATCTTTCTTAATTGATTTTAACAATAGCCCCCCAACTAATACACCAACTGATACTTTAAAATAATTTTTACTCAATTTTACTTTAGTATCTAATTCTATTTTTTCTTTTAATACTTGAGTTGTTATGCTTTCAATTTGAGCATTAAGATTTAAAGACAATAAAAAAAATACTGTAAACAGTTTTTGCATTGGTTTTTGTTTTTTCAAATTTACAATTTTAGGGACAAGTCCCCCAAATAGGCTTATTTGATTCTTCTAGTGGTGAATTAATAGCAAATTCTGTTGGCTCAGATCCGATATTACTAACACACCAGCTAGAAAGATCTTGATTAAAAGAAGTTGCTTCTTGAAACATAGAATAGATGTTTACTACACTAGAGGTGTCCCAACCTCCTATATCTTGATTAAATGATATTGCATCTTGAAACATAGCGCCCATACTTGTAACACTGGATGTGTTCCAGCCCCCTATGTATTGGTTAAATTTAGAAGCCTCTTGAAACATAGAATACATAGTGGTCACGTTCGATGTATTCCAGTTTCCAATGTCTTGATTAAATGATGTGGCATAGATAAACATGGATTCCATATTATTTACCTTCGATGTATTCCAAAGTCCTATATTTTGATTAAAAGAAATCGCATAGTTAAACATTGACTCCATATTAGTAACGTTCGAAGTGTCCCAGCTTCCTATGTTTTGATTAAATAAAGATGCCTTACTAAACATAAAACCCATATCAATAACTGATGAGGTATTCCAATTCCCTATATCTTGATCAAATGCTAAGGCCCTATAGAACATAAAACTCATGCTAATGACCGATGAGGTATCCCAATCACCTATGTATTGATTAAATGATTTTGCTTCTTCAAACATATTCCCCATGTATTTTACTCCAGAAGTATTCCACTCTCCTATATCACCATTAAATGAAGTTGCATATTTAAAAGCAGAACCCATATCTATAACTAATGAAGTATCCCAACTTCCAATATCTTGATTAAATGATTTTGCATAAATAAACATGGATCTCATATTTGTTACCCTGGAAGTATTCCAGCTTCCTATATTTTTATCAAATGAAATTGCATATTTAAACATAGATTCCATGT
>PAFO01000024.1 GCA_002705385.1 Flavobacteriaceae bacterium | reverse complement strand
AAATAGTTAAAATTGTTTTAAAAATCGCTCCCAGGAGCGATTTTTTTTTACATCCTTTTTGGCAGTGACATACCCAACAATGCTGCCCCGCTACTTATCACCTTCCCAACTTCATCGCAAAGATTGATTCTAAAAGACTCAATATCAGAATCATCCCCTCCTAATATTGGAATATTTTGATAAAAAGAGTTAAAGAGCTTTACTAAATCATAAATATAATTAGCTATGAGTGCAGGGCTGTATTGTTTAGCGACTTGTTGTATTGTTTCAGGATAAAGCAATAATTGTTTTAAAATATCTTTTTCTTTTGAACTAATTGATTTAATCATATAACTCCTAGATTTAACAGTTCTACTCTTTAATATAGATTGAATTCTAGCATAAGTATACTGAATAAAAGGTCCTGTATTACCTGCAAAATCTACAGAGCTTTTGGGGTCAAAAAGAATACTTTTCTTGGGGTCAACTTTAAGAATGAAATATTTCAGGGCACCCAAACCTATGGTTTTATAAAGTGCATTTTTATCTTTGCTGGACATTCCTTCTAATTTACCCAATTCTTCTGATAACAAAGCAGCTGTTTTAGTCATTTTCAACATTAAATCATCGGCATCAACTACAGTACCCTCTCTACTTTTCATTTTACCCTCGGGTAAGTCTACCATTCCATAACTTAAATGGTAAAGTGATTCAGCCCATGAAAAACCAAGCTTTTTAAGAATCAAAAACAATACCTTAAAATGATAATCTTGTTCATTACCTACTGTATATACCATACCTTTAATAGCTGGATTATCCTTATAACGTTGGAATGCCGTACCAAGGTCTTGTGTCATATAGACTGCTGTCCCATCAGATCGAAGTAAAAGTTTTTCATCTAAACCATATTCAGTAAGATCTACCCAAACTGAATCATCTTCTTTTTTATAAAAAATTGATTGTTTTAAACCATAAGCAATTAATTCCTTTCCTAAAAGGTAGGTTTTACTTTCATAGTAATTTGAATCAAATGATACACCAAGGTTGTAATAAGTAGTTTCAAATCCATCATATACCCAATTATTCATTTTTTGCCAGAGGGCTACAACTTCAGGATCTCCTGCTTCCCATGCTCTGAGCATATTTTGAGCTTCATTTAATAATAAAGCGTTTGCTTTTGCTTCAGCTTCTGACATTCCCTCATTCAAAAGAGTTTTAATTTCCTTTTTAAATTCTTGATCAAACTTAACATAGTAGTTTCCAACAAATTTATCACCTTTTAATCCAGAAGATTCTGGTGTTTGCCCAGAACCATATTTTTTCCATGCTACCATCGATTTACAAATATGAATTCCTCTGTCATTGATAATTTGGGTTTTTAGCACCTTATTACCACTCGCCTCTAAAATCTTTGCTACTGAATAACCTAAAAGATTATTTCTTATATGCCCTAAATGAAGTGGTTTATTTGTGTTTGGAGAGGAATATTCAACTAGGATTATTGAATTTGAATCTGGTTTTTTAAACCCATAATCTTTGGTCTCTGAAATTTCTTTCAACGCATCAACATAGTAGAAATCTTGAATATTTAGATTTAAAAATCCTTTAATCACGTTAAAACCAGTAACTAACTCAGAATGAGTTTTAAGATATTCTCCAATTCTATTTGAAAGCTGAATAGGGTTTATTTTTATAAATCTTAACAACGAAAAAACCACCAAGGTTATATCTCCATCAAACTCTTTACGGGTGGNTTGAAAATCAAACTTTGAGATATTANTTTCAAACGTTTCTTTNATAAAAGGAGTTAAGGATTCTGAAATTTGTTTGNCTAATGAACGCATATATATATTTAGGTAAATATAATTATTGTAAACCAATTTAAGTGTTTAAATTAAAGGGTTAAACAGAATTAAAATTTAAATTAAATTAATAGGTTTTATTCATTAAAAACATGAAATAAACATAAAACTCTTAATTGATAAATGTATATTTGTATATAATGCTTTTGAATATTTCTTATAATGATAAAGAGGTTAAAANAAAGATAGAAAAAACTGTCGGAAAACCGTTCTCCCTTCAAAAAAGATGGAAAATAGGAGGTATAGGCTCACCAAAATTATTAATAGATAGTTGTTCTTTAGATATTAGCAACTTGTTAATATTAGACCAAAATATCGATCAATGTAATATAGAGTTACGTCCTCAAGGAATAATTGTTCGTTTTAGAAGCCTTTTGGAAACCTACGGCCTAATAATTCCTTATTACAAACTAAAAATTTATAAAGGTAAAGCTAAGATATATTCAATCTATATGGATAATTACTTTATTAAGGTAATTTCTGATAATGATAGCGTTCGCAAATTCTTTAAAAAAATAGCAAATCAAAAGATTTTAAATACTCCTTCATCTTTTGAGGATATTTAAATCCTTCTAACTTTATTTCCNNTATATATTTGACGNGGCCTNCCTATGGGTTCATTATTTTTTCGCATTTCTAACCATTGGGCTATCCATCCAGGTAATCTACCAAGTGCAAACATAACCGTGAACATTTCAGTTGGTATTCCTAAAGCACGATAAATTATACCAGAATAAAAATCAACATTAGGATATAACTTACGATCGATAAAATAAGGATCATTTAAAGCCTCTTCTTCTAATTTTTTGGCAATATTTAAAATTGGATCATTAATACCTAACTCTTTAAGAACTTGATCAGCTGTCTTTTTAATAATTCTTGCTCTAGGGTCAAAATTTTTATAAACTCGATGTCCAAAACCCATTAAACGGAATGGATCATTTTTATCTTTTGCCCTAGCCATGAATTTTTTTGTATCACCTCCATCTCTTTTTATGGCAGATAGCATTTCAATAACTCCTTGATTTGCGCCACCATGAAGCCTTCCCCAAAGGGCTGAAACACCAGCAGATACCGAGGCAAATAATCCAGCTTCTGAAGAACCTACAATCCTTACTGTAGACGTTGAACAGTTTTGTTCATGATCTGCATGTAATATTAGCAATTTATTTAAGGCATCAATTACAATAGGATTTGGAATGTAATCTTGATGTGGGAGCTTAAATAACATATGTGCTATGTTTTCAACATAGGAAAGAGAAATATTTGCATAATTTAGAGGAAGTCCTTTTACTTTTCTGTGAGTCCAAGAAGACAAAATTGGGAATTTAGCCATTAGCATAATTATAGCCTCTCGCATGTCTTCCTCTGAATCTATATTTACACTACTTGGATTAAATGCTATAAGTCCAGATGTTAATGAAGCCAAAATTCCCATCGGGTGTGCTGCCTTTGGAAAACTTTTTAAGATTAATTTTAAATCCTCATCTACAAGAGAATCCTTTCTAATTTCTTCATTTAAAAGATTTAACTCATTTTCAGTTGGTAATTCCCCAAAAATTAATAAAAATGCAACTTCTAAAAAACTTGCTTTTTCACATAAATCTTCAATAGAGTAACCTCTGTGTCGCAAAATTCCTTCCTCACCGTNTAGAAATGTAATATCACTTTTACATGAGCCAGTATTCTTATAACCAGGATCAAATGTTATCAAACCTGTTTGGGATCTTAAACTTTTTATGTCGATGCCTTTTTCACCTTCCGAACCCTCAATTAATGGGAATTCAAATTCTTTATTTTGATATGTAAGTTTTACAGAATCACTCATATTTCTAAATCTTTATTTATTTGTCTTAACAAACTAATTTTTATCCTAGTCTGGAGTAAACTTATTAATTACTTTTTATACTTAAATGCCTTTTCACCAGGAAAATAGGATTGTTTCTCTAAAGCTTCTTCTATGCGTAATAACTGATTGTATTTAGCCATGCGATCACTCCTTGAAGCAGAACCTGTTTTAATTTGACCTGTATTCAGTGCTACGGCTAAATCAGCAATAGTATTATCCTCTGTTTCACCTGAGCGGTGAGACATAACTGATGTGTAACCTGNATTATGTGCCATTTCAACAGCAGCNATAGTTTCAGATAATGTACCTATCTGATTTACTTTAATCAAAATGGAATTTGCGATACCTTGAGATATTCCTTTACTCANGCGTTCTACATTAGTAACAAAAAGATCATCCCCAACCAATTGAACTCGATTTCCTACTTTTTCAGTCAGTAATTTCCATCCTTCCCAATCATTTTCATCCATNCCATCTTCAATAGAAACAATAGGGTACNTTTCAGTTAACTGNGNNAAATATGNTNCTTGTTCTTCTGAACTCCTTNTNACTCCTTTAGCTCCTTCAAAAAGGGTATAGTCATAGANCCCATTTTCNTAAAACTCAGCAGCTGCACAATCTAAGGCAATCATTACTTCTTTCTCAGGCTTATAGCCCGCATTTTCGATTGCTTTTATTATAATATCTAATGCATCTTCAGTTCCGTCTAGTCTTGGAGCAAATCCCCCCTCATCACCTACAGCAATGCTTAAATTTCTGTCCTGTAAAACTTTTTTNAGATGATGAAAAATTTCAGACCCCATCTGCATAGCTTGAGTAAAAGATGAAGCTCCTAGAGGCATTACCATAAACTCTTGAAATGCAATTGGTGCATCTGAATGCGATCCTCCATTGATAATATTCATCATNGGAACTGGTAACNTTTTCGCACTTACACCTCCAATGTAACGATACAATGGGAGNCCCAACTCGTTTGCAGCAGCCTTAGCTACAGCAAGTGAAACACCAAGAATTGCATTCGCNCCTAATTTCGACTTGTTTGAAGTTCCATCTAAATCAATCATGGACTTATCAATATTCTCTTGTTCAAATACAGAGGTGCCTATTATTTCTTGGGCAATAATATTATTAACATTACCAACCGCAATCCCTACAGCTTTCCCCATATAAGAAGAACCNCCATCTCTTAGCTCAACGGCTTCNTGCTCTCCNGTAGATGCACCTGATGGA
Organism: Flavobacteriaceae bacterium; assembly: GCA_002705385.1. Classification (GTDB taxonomy): domain Bacteria; phylum Bacteroidota; class Bacteroidia; order Flavobacteriales; family Flavobacteriaceae; genus MS024-2A. Next base: position 19,898 of record PAFO01000024.1, on the reverse strand, counting down.
ACNGCAGCTCTACCTAAGATTCCATTTTCAGTTATTACATCTACCTCTACAGTTGGATTCCCTCTAGAATCAAAAATCTGTCTTGCATGCACTTTTATTATAATACTCATTTTTTTAAATTAGATTTGGTTTGGATAAATTATTGGTTCGCTATAATCTCTTTAAACTGATCAAAAATGTAGNCTGAGTCTTTTGTTCCTGGACCTGCCTCTGGATGATACTGCACGGAAAAACATTTTTTATTTTTCATGCGCATACCAGCCAAAGTTTGATCATTTAAATGAATATGTGTAATCTCAATTTCTGGATGATTTTTAGCAGCTTCCATTTCTACTGCAAAACCATGATTTTGTGAAGTAATCTCACCCTTTCCCGTTAATAGATTTTTTACTGGATGGTTAATTCCTCTGTGTCCATTAAACATCTTAAAGGTGGGTATTCCATTGGCTAAAGCAATAATTTGGTGGCCTAAACAAATTCCAAATAGGGGTTTTCTTGAATCAAGTATTGCTTTAGTGACTTCTTGAACATTCTTAAGTGGTTCAGGATCACCAGGTCCATTTGAAATAAAATAACCGTCAGGATTCCATGCAGCCATCGTTTCATATGAAGTGTCGTATGGAAATACTTTGACGTACATGTCCTTAGCGGACATATGTTTCAAAATATTTCTTTTAATTCCCAAATCCAAGGCTGCAATCTTGTATTTAGCGTCAGAATTTCCAAAGGTATAGGCTTCTTTAGTTGAGACTTTGGAAGCCAGTTCTAAGCCCACCATACTTGGAGTNTTTTTTAATTCTTTTATTAGTTCTTCTTCTTTTTCTACCTCAGTAGAAATTACAGCATTCATTGCTCCATTTTCACGAATATAGTTAACCAAAGCACGGGTATCAACATCCGATATCGTTACTAATTTATGTTTTTTGAGGTAATCAAAAAGTGACATATCAGCTGCTGGTCTAGAATACGAAAAACTAAAGTCTTTACAAATTAGACCTGAAATTGATATTTGATTCCATTGTGAATCATTTTCTAGAATACCGTAATTTCCAATATGTGTATTAGTAGTCACCATTATTTGACCAAAATAAGAAGGATCAGTAAATATTTCTTGATATCCTGTCATTCCTGTATTGAAACAAATTTCTCCAAAGGCTGAGCCTTCAATACCTATTGATTTACCATAAAATTTAGTACCATCTGCTAAGAGTACGAATGCTTTTTGTCTAAATTGATATTTCATAGTTGTGATTTACAAAATAAACCAAAAAAAAGGATAAACTAAAACGTTTATCCTTTTAAATTATTGGGAATGCAGAAGTAGATTCGGTTTACTCTCCATCTTTATTTTCAGATTTTTTTACTTTAGTTTTTTTTACTTCAGCTTCTTTCTCAGGAGCTGAATTTTGAACTACTGTTTCAATTTTTTCTTCTAATTCAGGTACCGCTCCTTTTTCATCTTCTAAAGTTACAGTATTAGAAGAATCTGCAGTGGAGGCTACCGATTTAGATTTTCCTCCACGTCGTCTAGACTTTTTCTTAACTTTTTCATCAGTTTTATAAACCTCGTTAAAATCCACCAATTCTATCATTGACATATCAGCGTTATCTCCCAGTCTATTTCCTAACTTAATTATACGTGTGTATCCTCCTGGACGATCACCAACTTTAGAGGCAATTTCTCTAAATAATTCAGAAACTGCTTCTTTATCTCTTAATAGAGAAAATGATAAACGTCTATTGTGTGTAGTATCAGATTTTGATTTTGTGATTATGGGTTCAATAAACCGTTTTAAAGCTTTGGCTTTTGTCGAAGTCGTATTAATTCTTTTGTGTTCAATAAGTGAACAAGCCATGTTGGCAAGCATTGATTTTCTGTGTGCAGACTTACGACCTAAATTAATTGTTTTTTTTCCGTGTCTCATTTTTCTTGATTAAAAATATGAATTAATCTTTATCTAGTTTGTACTTAGCTAAATCCATTCCAAAGGAAAGACCTTTAAGAACAACTAATTCTTCCAGTTCAGTCAATGACTTTTTACCAAAATTTCTAAACTTCATTAAATCATTTTTATTATAAGAAACTAAATCACCAAGAGTATCAACTTCTGCTGCTTTAAGACAGTTCAATGCACGAACAGAAAGGTCCATGTCGACAAGTTTAGTTTTTAATAACTGACGCATATGTAAAGACTCTTCATCATAAGTTTCTGATTGAGCAATTTCGTCGGCTTCTAGAGTGATTCTTTCATCTGAGAACAACAAAAAGTGGTGAATAAGTGTTTTTGCGGCCTCAGTAAGTGCATCTTTTGGATGAATTGAGCCATCAGTAACAACTTCGAAGATCAATTTTTCATAATCAGTTTTTTGCTCTACCCTAAAGTTTTCAATGCTATATTTTACATTTTTGATTGGTGTAAAAATAGAATCGATTGCAATAACACCTACTTCGGAATTTATGTTTTTATTTTCCTCCGCGGGGACATAACCTCTTCCTTTTTCAATAGTTATTTCGATATTCATCTGAACGTTTTTAGATAAATTACAGATCACTAAATCAGGGTTAAGTACTTGAAATCCAGAAATAAATTTTTGAAAATCAGCTGCTTTAAGTTGCTCTTGTCCACCAATAGAGAGATTAACTTTCTCNTCTTCGACCTCTTCAATTTGTCGTTTAAATCGAATTTGTTTTAAGTTGAGAATAATTTCTGTTACGTCCTCTAAGACACCAGAAATAGTAGAAAATTCATGATCTACATTTTCTAACTTTACAGATGTAATTGCAAAGCCTTCTAAAGAAGATAATAATACACGTCTTAGTGCATTTCCCACAGTCAATCCATATCCTGGTTCNAAAGGACGAAATTCAAATTTGCCTTCGAATTCAGACGAATCGATCATAATAACTTTATCTGGTTTTTGAAAATTCAATATTGCCATAACTTGCTTNCGTTTTACTTATTTAGAGTATAATTCTACGATTAATTGTTCCTTAATATTTTCAGGGATTTGAAGTCGTTCTGGAACGCTTACAAAAGTTCCTTGGAGCTGNTCTTTATTCCAGCTTAACCATTCGTAAGNAACAGTATCTTTACTATTAGCTTCGATTATAATATTAAGAGTCTTTGATTTTTCTCTGATTCCAATTATATCCCCTACTTTTAGTTGGTATGAAGGAATATTAACNATTGAACCATTTACTGTAATATGACGGTGNGAAACAAGCTGACGTGCTCCACTTCGCGAAGGGGATAAACCAAATCGATAAACTAAATTATCTAATCGAGATTCACACATCTGTAGCAACACCTCTCCAGTTATACCTTTGCTTCTGCTCGCTTTTTCAAAAATATTTCGGAATTGACGCTCTAAAATACCGTATGTAAATTTAGCTCTTTGTTTTTCCATAAGCTGGACTGCATATTCTGATTTTTTACCTCTTCTCCTNGTATTTCCATGTTGNCCAGGNGGGTAATTTCTTTTTTCGAAGGATTTNTCTTCNCCGAAGATAGGCTCGCCAAATTTTCGAGCAATTTTTGTTTTTGGACCNGTNTATCTTGCCATAATTNGNTTTTTTNAANAGGNATCTATGAATTAAGGTCAATTCCTTCGATAGATATNAACTGTTTTTATATTAATATTAAACTCTTCTTCGCTTGGGTGGTCTACAACCGTTATGTGGTAGTGGAGTCACATCAATGATTTCCATAACTTCGATACCACTATTATGTAATGTTCTGATTGCTGATTCACGACCGTTTCCAGGCCCCTTTACAAATACTTTTACTTTGCGCAAACCAGCTTCTTGGGCACTTTTTGCACAATCTTCAGCAGCAGTTTGAGCTGCATAAGGTGTATTCTTTTTTGAACCTCTGAATCCCATTTTACCAGCTGAAGACCAAGAAATTACTTCGCCTTTATTATTAGTAAGTGAGATAATGATGTTATTGAATGAAGCAGTAACATGAGCTTCTCCAATAGATTCAACAATTACTTTTCTTTTTTTACCTGATGTTTTAGCCATAATTACNGTCTATTATTTAGTTGCTTTCTTTTTNTTTGCCACTGTCTTACGTTTTCCTTTTCTGGTTCGNGAGTTGTTTTTAGTNCGCTGACCACGAAGNGGTAGCCCNACTCTATGNCGGATTCCNNTGTAGCATCCAATATCCATAAGGCGNTTAATACTAAGTTGAACTTCTGAACGTAANTCTCCNTCAATTTTAAAAGANGATACCGCTTCNCGTATTCGACCTGTTTCATCATCNGACCAATCAGAAACTTTTATATTTTCATCTACTTTAGCTATTTCTAAAATAGTTTTTGNACGNCTTCTTCCAATNCCGAAAATATAGGTAAGGGCAATGATGCCTCTTTTTTGTTTTGGAATGTCTACTCCTGATATTCTAGCCATAATTAACCTTGTCTTTGTTTAAATCTAGGATTTTTTTTNTTTATCACATATAAACGNCCTTTTCGTCGTACGATTTTACAGTCTGNACTGCGTTTTTTTATTGATGCTCTTACTTTCATAACTATAAATTATTTTTANAANCTAAAGGTTATCCTTGCTTTTGTCAAATCATAAGGACTCATTTCAAGCTTAACTTTATCTCCTGGCAATAACTTGATGTAGTGCAAGCGCATTTTTCCTGATATGTGAGCTGTAACGACATGGCCATTTTCTAACTCTACACGAAACATTGCATTTGACAGTGCCTCTATTATTGTNCCTTCTTGTTCTATTGCTGCTTGTTTTGCCATAAAATTAATTTGAGCCTCTTCTTGTTTTTCCTAATTTCATCAATCCATCATAATGTCTATTTAATAGATATGAATTGACTTGCTGAATAGTATCTATTGCAACCCCTACCATGATGAGCAGAGAAGTACCACCATAAAANAAAGCCCANCCTTGCTGNATTCCNATGAGCTTAACAACAANCGCAGGGAAAATTGCAATTCCTGCTAAAAATAANGAGCCAGGAAAAGTAATGTGCGACATTACNGTGTCTAAATACTCTGAGGTTTCATTTCCAGGTCGTATTCCAGGTACAAATCCTCCACTTCGTTTTAAATCGTCAGACATTTTGTTTGTGGGTACTGTTATTGCAGTATAAAAATATGTAAAAACAATAATCAATAATGCGAATAAAACGTTATACCAAAGTCCAAAAATATCTGAAAAATTGGTTTGAATCCATTGGCCAACATTTGAATCACCCAATGCACTTCCTATATAAACAGGAGCAAACATAATTGCTTGGGCAAAAATAATTGGCATTACACCTGATGCATTTAACCTAAGTGGGATATATTGGCGTGATCCATATACTGTTCTGTCTGAAGATGCTCCACCGGCNTGTCTNCTTGCATATTGAACNGGTATTCTTCTTACAGCTAATGTTANTAAAATGGAAAGTAGAATGATTANTATCCACANAACNAATTCAATTAGTATTAGCATAAGACCACCATTNTTTTCTGANACNCTTGAAATAAATTCTTGTGTGAAAGAAAGGGGTANGTTGGCAATAATTCCAACCATAATGAGCAACGAAATNCCGTTTCCAATTCCCTTATCTGTAATTTTTTCTCCNAACCACATTGCAAATATNGTACCTGTAACCAGGATAATTACAGACGATATNATAAATAAAGGACCTTTCCCNAGNACAAAAGCACTTTCTGGNACGCCAAGAGCACTNAGCCCGTATAGGTATGCAGGNGCTTGCACTACACAAATNAGAATGGTTAACCAACGTGTNATTTGATTGACTTTNTTTCTTCCACTCTCACCNTCCTTTTGNAGTTTTTGAAGATAAGGNACTGCNATNCCCATNAATTGAACTACAATCGAAGCAGAAATATATGGCATTATACCCAAGGCAAAAATGGAAGCATTTGCAAAGGCTCCACCTGTAAAAGCATTTAGAATACCCAAAAGACCACCTCCATCAGTTCTACTGGTAAGTGCAGCTAGTTGAAGAGGATCAATCCCAGGTAATACCACCTGAGCTCCAAGTCGGTATACCAATAACATTCCCAAAGTCAAGATGACACGATCTCTAAGCTCTTCTATTTTGTAAATGTTATAAAGGGTTTCTAAAACTTTTTTCATTTGGTAAATAATTAAACGGTTACAGCTTCTCCTCCAGCAGATTCGATTGCTGCTTTGGCTGTTGCTGAAAATTTATGGGCTGTAACTTTTAATACACCCTCTATTTTACCACGACCTAATATTTTTATAAGATCATTTTTATGAGCTAAACGTAATTCGACGAACTTTTTTAAATCAAGTTCATTTTTTACTTTTTTTTCATTAATAAGATCTTGGAGTAAATCCAGATTGATTACTGTATATTCTTTTCTGTTTATATTTTTGAAACCGAATTTTGGAACACGTCTTTGTAAAGGCATTTGTCCTCCTTCAAAACCAATCTTTTTTGAATATCCTGAACGAGATTTTGCTCCTTTATGACCTCGGGTAGAAGTTCCGCCTTTTCCAGAAGATTGGCCTCTTCCTAGACGCTTTCCAGCTGTTTTGACAGATCCTGATGCAGGTGTTAAATTTTCTAAACTCATAGTGAATTATTTATACTTTAGTAACAGTTACCAAATGTTTTACTTTATCGATCATCCCCAAAATACTTGGCGTAGCATTGTGAATAACTTCTTTACCAATTCCCCTAAGCCCAAGCGAAGTAAGAACGAGTTTCTGCTTGTTGATCCGTTTTATACTACTTCTAACTTGCTTTACTTTTATCTTTTCCATATTCGAATCATTTATCCATTAAAAACTTTATCTAATGAAATCCCCCTTTGTTGTGCAATACGTTGCGGATTTCGAAGCCTTAATAAAGCATCAAAAGTTGCTTTTACAACATTGTGTGGGTTTGAAGAACCTTGTGACTTAGAAAGGACATTATGTACACCAACTGCATCTAATACAGCACGGACAGCACCNCCAGCTATTACTCCTGTTCCTTCAGACGCTGGCTTTAAAAAGACCTTAGCTCCTCCATACTTACCTTTTTGTTCATGAGGTAATGTTCCTNTNTCAATNGGTATACGNATCAAATTTTTCTTAGCATCTTCAANAGCCTTAGAGATTGCTTCAGANACTTCTTTTGATTTACCTANACCTTGGCCAACTACTCCATTTTCATCTCCTACNACNACTATAGCAGAAAATCCNAAAGCACGCCCACCTTTTGTTACTTTAGTTACCCGTTGAACACCAACTAAACGATCTTTTAAATCTAAACCAGCAGGTTTNACTATTTCTACATTTTTATAATCTTGATACATATTTTATTAAAATTTTAATCCCCCTTCACGAGCACCATCAGCTAAAGCTTTTATTCGTCCATGGTACAAATAACCTCCCCTATCAAACTTTACTGTAGAAATCCCTGCTTTGGAAGCTAATTTTCCAATTCTCTTTCCAACGTTATATGCAATTTCAATCTTGGCAGATAACTTTACCTCTGAAATTTCTTTATCTCTTGATGAAGCAGAGACAATAGTTTTTCCTTTTTGGTCATCTATCAATTGCACATAAATCTCTTTATTACTTCTGTAAACAGAAATTCTTGGTGTGCTGGACGTTCCATTAACAATCTTTCGAATTCGATTACGAATTCTATTTCTACGATCTAATTTTGTTAAACCCATAATAATTTGTTATGCTGATTTACCTGCTTTTCTTCTAATTTGTTCTCCTACAAACTTGACCCCTTTTCCTTTGTATGGTTCCGGCTTCCTGAAAGAGCGAATTTTTGCCGCTACAAAACCAACAAGTTGTTTGTCATGAGATGTCAACTTTACAATTGGATTTTTTCCCTTTTCTGATATTGTTTCAATTTTAATCTCTGGGGCAATATCCAATAAAATATTATGAGAAAAGCCTAGAGCTAAATCTAATTTTTGGCCTTGGTTACTCGCACGGTATCCAACACCAACTAATTCTAATTCTTTTGTAAATCCATTGGTAACTCCTTCGATCATATTCGCAATAAGTGCACGGTACAATCCATGTTTGGATTTAACTGATTTTTTTTCAGAAGGTCTCGTAATTGATAAAATGTTTTCATTCACCTTAATTTCAACCTCGTCGTAATCCTGGGTCAGCTCACCTAATTTACCAATCACTTTTATTTTTGAAGGTTGGATATCTAAAGTGACTCCCTCAGGTATTATTATTGGATTATTTCCTATTCTTGACATTGCTAATACTTTTATTCTTAATGAACGTAACAAATTAATTCTCCACCAACATTCTCTTTGGCTGCTTGCTTTCCTGTCATTACTCCTAAAGAGGTAGAGACAATTGATATACCTAATCCATTGAGGATACGAGGAAGATTATCTGAACCTGAATACTTCCGTAATCCAGGAGTACTGATTCTTTGAATTTTTTTTATAACTGGCTCTTTCGTGAGTTTGTCATACTTTAATGCAATCTTGATATTGCCTTGATTGTTTTTAGTTTTTTCAAACTTATAACTAAGGATATAACCTTGATCAAAAAGAATCTTAGTAATTTCTCTTTTTGTATTGGATGCTGGAATATCAACAACACGATGTCCTGCGCGATTGGCATTTCGAATTCGTGTTAAAAAATCTGCAATTGGATCTGTGAACATATTTTAATTTTTTTTTCTACCAACTAGCTTTTGTTACACCTGGAATCAGGCCTTTATTAGCCATTTCTCTAAAGGTTACACGTGAGATTCCGAACTGACGCATATATCCTTTTGGTCTTCCTGTTAATTTACATCTATTGTGCATTCTAATAGGTGAAGCATTCCGAGGAAGTTTTTGGAGGGCTTCATAATCTCCAGCTTCTTTAAGTGCTTTACGTTTCTCAGCATATTTGGCAACAGTTTTCTCACGTTTAACCTCACGTGCTTTCATTGATTCTTTAGCCATATTAATTTTTTTTAAAAGGGATTCCCAATTCTGTTAATAATGATTTTGCTTCTTGATCTGTTTTGGCGGAGGTTACAAATGTAATATCCATTCCGTTGATTCGGTTAACCTTGTCAATATCTATTTCAGGGAAAATGATTTGTTCTGTGATACCAAGTGTATAGTTTCCACGACCATCAAATCCTGTAGATTTTACACCTTGAAAGTCTCGTACACGAGGTAAAGCTGTTGTTACTAATCGGTCTAAAAATTCATACATGCGTTCAGCACGGAGTGTTACTTTAGCTCCAATTGGCATTCCTTTTCTCAATTTAAATGTTGCAACATCCTTTTTAGATAAGGTTGAGATTGCCTTTTGACCAGTGATTAAAGTCAACTCATCAACAGCATGATCAATTAATTTTTTATCAGCAACAGCCCCACCGACTCCTCTACTGAGAACAATCTTCTCCAGTTTGGGAACCTGCATGACACTCTTGTAACTAAAAGTATCTTTTAAGTTATTGACGATTCGTTCGTTGTATTCTTTCTTAAGTCTAGGTGTATAACTCATAATTAAATAGCTTCATCGGTTTTTTTAGAGAAACGAACTTTATTATCATCATCCATACGGTATCCTACTCTTGTAATTTTACCCTCAGATGTTAAAAGTGATAAGTTGGAAATATGAATAGAAGCTTCTTTTTCATTAATTCCTCCCTGTGGATTTTGAGCATTTGGCTTGTTATGTTTTTTTACCAGGTTTACACCTTCCACTATGGCTCTGTTCGTTTCATGAAATACGTTTAGTATATTTCCTTCTTTTCCTTTATGTGAACCAGCAGTCACACGTACAGTATCCCCTTTTTTTATTTTTATTTTTATTGCCATATCTAACTTTATAAAACTTCAGGTGCCAATGAAACAATTTTCATGAATTGCTTGTCTCTTAGCTCTCTAGCTACCGGTCCAAAAACACGCGTACCAACCATTTCGCCAGTTGGATTNAGTAATACGCAGGCNTTCTCATCAAATCGGATGTAAGATCCATCTGGTCTTCTNATTTCTTTACGTGTTCTCACTACAACAGCAGTAGATACTTGNCCTTTCTTAACTGTTCCTGCAGGTGANGCTTCTTTTACCGTTACAACAATTTTATCTCCTATTGAAGCGTAACGTCTTTTAGTACCTCCCAATACACGGATAGTAAGCACCTCTTTGGCACCAGTATTATCAGCGACTTTAAGTTTTGATTCTTGCTGTACCATATTACTTTGCTCTTTCTATTATTTCAACCATTCGCCAGCACTTAGACCTACTAATTGGCCTTGTTTCCATGATCCTAACCGTATCNCCTATATTACAATCATTTTTTTCGTCATGAACAACATACTTTTTGGTCTTCAAAACGAATTTACCATACATTGGGTGCTTTACACGTTTGACCTCGGATACAACTATAGATTTCTCCATTTTATTGCTTATCACTAGCCCAACACGTTCTTTTCTCAAATTTCTCNTTTCCATATGCTTATAGTTCTTGATTACTTAGAGCTGTTTTGAGTCTTGCTATAACACGNCGTGAAGATCGTATTTGTAAGGGNTTTTCTAAAGGAGAAATTGAATGTGTCATTTTNAGCTCTTCNATTNGTTTTTGGAGTTCAGCCAATTTATCGTGAAGATCTTCTTTAGAAAGTTTNTTTATTTCTGCTTGTTTCATAGTTATTAATTATGCNTCGTAATCACGAGCAACAACAAATTTAGTTTTTACTGGAAGTTTTTGAGCTGCTAAACGAAGNGCCTCTTTTGCAACCTCAAANGGGACGCCAGCTACTTCAAACATTATTCTTCCTGCTTTTGTAACAGCAACAAAATATTCTGGAGCTCCTTTTCCTTTACCCATACGTACTTCTAATGGCTTCTTAGTGATGGGTTTATCAGGAAAAATTTTAATCCACAACTGACCTTCTCTTTTCATATAACGAGTCGCCGCAATTCNAGCTGCTTCTATTTGTCTTGANGTNATAAAAACAGAGTCTAATGCTTTAATTCCAAACATCCCATTAGAGAGCTGATGTCCTCTTTGAGAAAAACCTTTCATACGTCCTTTCTGCGCTTTTCGAAATTTTATCTTTTTTGGTTGTAACATGGTTTATAATTANTATTTAATTTATTTACGNCGANGTTGACGGTTATTTGCTTTTCCNTGAATTTCCNGNACCTTGGCCNGNTTTTTTGGACATTCCTACAAGTGGTGAGAGCTCNCGTTTACCATAAACCTCTCCCTTCATAATCCANACCTTAATTCCTAATCTACCATANGTAGTGTGNGCTTCAACAAGNGCATAATCGATNTCTGCTCTNAANGTAGATAGTGGNATNCGTCCTTCTTTATAAGATTCTGATCGTGCCATTTCTGCNCCNTTAAGACGTCCNGAAATTTGAATTTTAATTCCNTCTGCATTCATTCGAATTGATGCTGCAATAGCCATCTTAATTGCACGTCTATAAGAAATTCTACTTTCTATCTGTCGCGCAATACTAGCACCAACTAGTTGNGCATCTAATTCAGGNCTTTTAATTTCAAATATGTTGATTTGAATCTCTTTTCCNGTAATTTTACGNAGTTCCTCCTTNAATTTATCAACTTCTTGCCCNGCTTTTCCNATTATAATTCCTGGTCTAGCAGTTGTAATGGTGATCGTAATAATTTTAAGTGTACGCTCAATTATAACATTAGATACGCTAGCNTTAGATAGACGTNCGTGAATATATTTACGGATTTTGTCGTCTTCAGCAATCTTATCACCATAATCTCTTCCACCATACCAGTTAGAGTCCCAACCCCTTATAATTCCTAAACGGTTTCCAATTGGATTTGTTTTCTGTCCCATATTATGCTTTTAAANTNTTTGAACCCAAAACCATAGTTACATGATTTGAGCGTTTTCTTATTCTATGAGCTCTTCCTTGAGGAGCAGGACGTAATCTCTTTAGCATACTCCCCCCATCTACTCTAATTTCAGAAATGAAAAGTGCAGCTTTTTCTATGTCTTCACTTTCGTTCTTGGATTGCCAGTTAGCAATCGCAGAAAGTAATAGTTTTTCTAGACGTTTAGAGGCTTCTTTTGGACTAAACTTTAAGATTGCTAGTGCTCTATCTATTGATTCTCCTCTAACCTGATCTGCAACCAATCTCATTTTCCTAGGTGATGTTGGGCAATTGTTTAGCTTAGCAAAGGTTAATTCNTTTTTGGCTTCTTTTATAGCTTGAGCAGATTGTCTTTTACGATTTCCCATTAGTATTTTTATTTTTTGCCTTTGTTTTTTGCTCCTGCATGNCCACGGAAATTTCTTGTTAAAGAGAATTCGCCTAATTTATGTCCAACCATGTTTTCGGTNATGTAAACAGGAATGAAAGTNTTTCCATTATGAACACCAATNGTTTGTCCTACAAAATCTGGNGTTATCAAAGAGGATCTTGACCAAGTTTTNATTACTGACTTTTTATTCTCTTCTATATTTTTCATCACNTTCTTTTCAAGNCTGTGATGTACAAAGGGTCCTTTTTTTAATGAACGAGCCATNCTACATTATTTTTTTCTNCGTTCTATTATGAACTTNTTACTAGATTTTGTTTTTGATCGAGTACGGAATCCTTTTGCAGGTATACCATTACGTGATCTTGGATGTCCTCCNGAAGCACGACCTTCACCNCCACCCATGGGATGATCAACAGGATTCATAGCTACAGGTCTTGTTCTAGGTCTTCTTCCNAACCATCTTGANCGTCCNGCTTTACCAGAAACTAAAAGNTGATGATCAGAATTTGATACTACTCCGATTGNAGCCATACAAGTNATTAAAATCANNCTNGTTTCACCTGATGGCATTTTNACTGTTGCAAACTTTCCGTCTCTTGCCATCAATTGAGCAAATGCACCAGCACTTCTTGCAATTACAGCACCTTTTCCTGGCACAAGCTCCATACAAGAAATAATAGTCCCTAAAGGAATTTCAGAAAGAAAAAGTGCATTTCCTACCTCAGGATCAATACCCTCTCCAGAACAAATTTTCTGACCTACTTTTAATCCACTTTGAGCAATAATATATCGCTTTTCTCCATCAGTATGTTCTGTTAATGCTATGAATGCCGATCGGTTTGGGTCATACTCAATACTTTTTACTTCGGCTTCTACTCCAAATTTGTTTCTTTTAAAGTCTATAATACGGTAACGTTTTTTGTGACCCCCACCAATATGGCGCGCAGTCATCTTTCCTTTATTATTTCTTCCACCTGTCCTTTTCCTAGGTGACAATAAAGTCTTTTCTGGTTTATCAGTAGTTATAGAGTCGAATCCATTTACTACTCTGAAACGTTGAGCTGGTGTTATTGGTTTTAATTTTCTTACAGACATCTTGAAATATTATAAATTACTATAAAAATCAATGGTATCACCTTCAGAAACTTGTACAATGGCTTTTTTGGTTGCACTAGTTTTACCTTTCTGAATACCGGTTTTTGTGTAACGCATTTTGCGCTCTGGACCACTATTCAATGTTCGAATCTTTTCAATACTTACACCATAAGCTGATTCAACTGCTTTCTTTATTTCAACTTTATTTGCTTTTGGGTGTACCAAAAAAGTATATCTATTAAGAAGCTCACTTCCTAATGTAGCTTTCTCCGTAATAATTGGTTTTATTAATACACTCATTATTATTNTCTTTTCAAAATTGATTCAATTTCCTCAAATGCACTCTCACAGAAAATTAAACAGTTAGCATTTGAAATGTTGTAAGTGTTTAATTCTGAGTTTATTACAACCTTGGAATTTTTTAGATTACGAGACGACAAATATACATTTTTATTCAAATCCCCCAAGACTAAAATACTTTTTTTGTCAGCTAGTCCAAGAGCTAAAAGCATTTGGAGGTAATTTTTAGTTTTTGCAGTATCCCACTGAATATCTTCCAAAACAACTATTGAATTTTGTTTTGCTTTTATACTTAGTGCAGATTTTCTTGCTAAACGTTTTACTTTTTTATTGACTTTTTGGCTGTATTCTCTTGGGGTTGGACCGAATATACGTCCACCGCCTTTAAACAATGGATTTTTAATACTCCCTGCTCTAGCAGTACCTGTTCCCTTTTGCTTTTTTATTTTTCGAGTAGATCCCACGATTTCAGCACGCTCTTTGGATTTGTGTGTTCCTTGNCGCTTATTTGCTAAATNTTGTTTTACGTCTAAATAGATTGCATGATTATTAGGNTCAATTCCAAATACAGCCTTATCTAGCTTTATCTTTCTACCAGTCTCTTTTCCTTTNATATTNAATACGTTTACTTCCATTATTTCTGAACTGTTAANTATGNATTTTTGTGACCAGGTACACATCCTTTAACAACTAAGAGNTTTTTTTCAGGTACTACTTTAATGACTCTAAGGTTTTGGACTTTGATCTTTTCATTTCCCATTTGACCTGCCATTCGCATTCCTTTAAATACACGGGCAGGATAGGATGCGGCTCCAATTGATCCAGGAGCTCTTAAACGGTTGTGTTGTCCATGAGTAGATTGACCGACTCCAGCAAAACCATGTCTTTTCACTACACCTTGAAAACCTTTTCCTTTGGAGGTCCCTGAAACATCAACGAATTCACCTTCTATAAAGTGTGAAACAGTTATGATATCCCCTAAGTTTAACTCTTCTTCAAAATTTTGGAATTCGGCTAACTTTGTTTTAGGAGCAGTCTTGGCTTTTTTAAAATGACCTTGGGCAGCTTTACTAACACTTTTTTCTGACTTGTCATCGAAACCCAACTGAACTGATTCATACCCGTCAACATCTTTGGTTCTGACTTGGGTAACNACACATGGCCCAACCTCAATAACNGTACANGGNATATTTTTCCCNCTTTCNTCGAAAAGGCTNGTCATACCGACTTTTTTACCTATTAACCCAGACATGTTTTATNATTATTTTANTTATACTTTAATCTCTACTTCTACTCCGCTTGGNANTTCCAATTTCATTAANGCATCAATNGTTTTTGACGAAGAACTATAAATNTCTAACAAGCGTTTATANGANCANAACTTAAATTGCTCTCTTGACTTCTTGTTAACATGAGGAGAACGCAATACAGTGAAAATNTTCTTATGAGTTGGTAACGGAATAGGACCCGTAACTACTGCACCAGTTGTTTTAACTGTTTTAACAATTTTATCNGCNGACTTATCTACTAAATTNTGATCGTATGATTTTAATTTGATTCTAATTTTTTGGCTCATGCTAATTTATTTATGC
The DNA here is from genome assembly GCA_002705385.1 of Flavobacteriaceae bacterium. Classification (GTDB taxonomy): domain Bacteria; phylum Bacteroidota; class Bacteroidia; order Flavobacteriales; family Flavobacteriaceae; genus MS024-2A. The sequence continues at coordinate 4,678 of PAFO01000024.1, read as the reverse complement.
TTTGTTACCGTTTACCTCAGCAATTACAGTTTCCGAAATATTGGAAGGTGTTTCTGCNTAGTGAGAAAATTCCATTGTCGANGTAGCTCTTCCTGATGAAAGTGTCCGCAAAGATGTCACGTATCCAAACATTTCGGATAGTGGAACTTCAGCCTTTACAACNTTAGATCCAGCACGNTCATCCATCGAATTTACTTGACCCCGTCGNCGATTTAAATCACCAACAATATCNCCCATATTTTCTTCAGGTGTCAAAACTTCTAATTTCATAANAGGCTCCATGATNACAGCTTTGGCTGNTTTAGCTGATTCTTTGAATCCGAGTTTAGCTGCCAATTCAAATGATAAAGANTCTGAATCCACAGGGTGGAANGANCCATCCTTTANTGTGATTTTCATAGCATCAAGTTCAAANCCTGCNAAAGGACCATTTTTCATGGAATCNTTAAATCCTTTCTCAACTGATGGAATATACTCTTTAGGAATNTTACCTCCCTTAATTTCATTGATGAATTCAAGTCCAGNANNACCATNTTCNGCTGGCTCAATTTCAAATACAATATCGGCAAATTTNCCTCGGCCTCCAGTTTGTTTTTTATAAACTTCTCTATGTTTNGCGGAAGCTGTTAGAGCTTCTTTGTATTCCACCTGAGGCTGCCCTTGGTTTACTTCTACCTTAAACTCACGACGCAGGCGGTCAACAATAATATCTAGGTGGAGCTCTCCCATACCAGAAATTATTGTTTGGCCAGATGCCTCATCAGTTTTTACTTGGAATGTTGGATCTTCCTCTGCTAGTTTTGCCAAAGACATACCAAGCTTGTCAATNTCAGNTTTTGTCTTAGGTTCNACNGCAATCCCGATTACAGGGTCAGGGAATTCCATNCTTTCAAGAATTATAGGNGATTTTTCTGCTGAGAGAGTATCACCTGTTTTNATATCTTTAAATCCTACTGCAGCTCCAATATCACCCGCTTCAATGAAATCTATTGAGTTTTGCTTATTGGAGTGCATTTGATAAATTCTGGAGATACGTTCTTTNTTTCCAGAACGATTATTCAAAACGTAAGAACCAGCATCAAGTCTTCCAGAATAAGCACGAAAAAATGCTAAACGACCAACAAAAGGGTCCGTAGCAATTTTGAATGCCAATGCAGAAAAAGGTTCTTGAACNGATGGCTTACGAGAAATTTCTAATCCATTATTAGGATTTGTGCCTACAATNGCTTCTTTATCTTCTGGTGAAGGTAAATAACGACATACCGCATCTAGTAAAAACTGAACTCCTTTATTTTTGAAAGAGGAACCACAAATCATGGGTATGATACTCATATCCTGAGTTGCAGCTCGAAGNGCTTNATGAATTTCCTCAGGACTAATAGAATCTGGATTTTCAAAAAACTTTTCTAAAAGGTCTTCATCGTACTCCGCCACAGCTTCAATTAATTCTGCCCGATGTTTTTCAACATCTGCTTTCATATCTTCTGGTATNTCTANCTCATCAAAAGTAGACCCATAGTTATCATCATGCCATACTATAGCTNTATTTGTAACAAGATCAACAATTCCTCTGAAGTCTTCTTCATCTCCGATATTAAGNACAATTGGTACGGCATTTGACTTTAACATCTCACGNACCTGAGTACTAACATTTAAAAAATTTGCTCCCTGACGATCCATTTTATTCACAAATCCAATACGAGGAACNTTATAATTATCTGCCAACCTCCAGTTAGTTTCAGANTGAGGCTCAACACCATCGACAGCNGAAAATAAAAAAACCAATCCATCTAAAACTCTNANGGATCGGTTTACCTCTACTGTNAAGTCAACATGACCNGGGGTATCAATAATATTGAAATGATAAGGTTTNGAATCAGAGGTGGGNNTNCCTTGGTCTTGAGGAAAGTNCCAAGTACAAGTAGTNGCTGCNGAAGTAATNGTAATGCCTCTTTCCTGCTCTTGCTCCATCCAATCCATAGTTGCAGCACCATCATGGACTTCTCCTATCTTGTGACTTACACCTGTGTAAAAAAGGACACGCTCAGTGGTAGTAGTTTTTCCAGCATCAATGTGTGCTGCTATACCTATATTTCTTGTATATTTTAAATCTCTAGCCATAGCTGTAATTAAATATGCATTTAGTTCTTAAAATCTAAAATGTGAAAANGCTTTATTTGCTTCAGCCATTTTGTGAGTGTCTTGTCGTTTTTTCACAGCNGCACCTTCTTCTTTTNNGGCAGCTAGGACTTCATTTGCCAATCTNAGAGCCATCGATTTTTCATTACGCTTTCTTGAAAAACTTATAAGCCATTTCATAGCAAGNGATACTTTTCTGTCCGGACGAATTTGCATTGGAATTTGAAANGTNGCTCCTCCNACTCTTCGACTNCGAACTTCAACATGTGGCATNACATTAGAAAGNCCNTCTTTCCAAATTTCTAATGCAGATTTTTCATCNTCTTCTTTTCGCTCTTCAATAATATCAATTGCATCATAAAATATTTTAAANGCNATTGATTTCTTTCCATCCCACATTAAATTATTNACNAAACGNGTCACTAANTGGTCNTTAAACTTTGGATCAGGTAATAGNGGNCGTTTTTTTGCTTGTTTTTTTCTCATNATTCAATTGTAAANAGATATTNCCATCTATTTTTTAGGTCTTTTGGCGCCGTATTTTGANCGTCTTTGTAAACGTCCTTCAACTCCGGCAGTATCCAAAGCACCACGAACAATGTGGTAGCGAACCCCCGGCAAATCTTTTACTCTTCCGCCGCGAACCAATACTATCGAATGCTCTTGGAGATTATGTCCTTCACCAGGAATGTATGCGTTTACTTCCTTTCCATTAGTCAATCGAACCCTTGCTACTTTTCGCATTGCCGAGTTCGGTTTTTTTGGGGTTGTAGTATATACACGGGTACAAACACCACGTCTTTGAGGACACGAATCCAAAGCAGCTGATTTACTCTTCTTGGTAATCGCAACTCTTCCTTTTCTTACTAATTGTGCAATAGTTGGCATAATATATTTCTAATTTCCCATTTTTATGGGCGTGCAAATGTAGAATTTTTTTTTGTGGATTCAAACCTGAAAATGCAAAACTTTTGAAAGATTTTGAGGATTTAGGAATCTTTCAATTTTATCACAAAGAACCAAAGAATTTTTTTAACAAAAAAAATGTAAAAAATATTTAATATTAAATATTTTTTCAAGAGACTCTCAAAATTTAAAACTGAATTATATATGATTATATTTTCAGTTGCAAATTAAAATTAACAAGAGTTTAAGGCTATTTATTATATTATCTTCAAAAAATGAAATAGATATATTATAGTCTTAAAGTTACTCTCATTAAAATACAAGTAAATTGATTTTTTACTCATTTTAAAGTTTAATACATTTTAACATTACTTTGACTTAATTTGAAAGTCTTTATTTAAATGAAGTACTTTTGCTGTATGAAAACAATTATGGTTTTTGGGATAAGGTCTATAATTGAAGGAATTAAATCTGGAAAACCAATAGATAAAGTTTGGCTTCTAAAAGGAGTAAAAAGTAATTTATCAGAACAACTTTTGCATACTCTTCGAACAAATAATATCACATTTAGTTTTGTTCCTGTGGAGCGATTAAATCGTTTTTCTGAAAAAAATCATCAAGGTGCAGTAGCTCGAATAGCTGCTTTTCAGACCTATCAGATGGAACAAATTATTGAGGAGATTATCTCTAAAAAAAAGAATCCAGCATTTTTATTGTTAGATGGAATCACTGATACACGAAATTTTGGAGCAATATTACGCTCTGCTGCAGCGATAAATATTGATGCTGTTTTTATTCCTACTAGTGGAAGTGCTCCTCTAAATGGCGATGTAATAAAAACATCAGTTGGAGGAGCATTCAAAGTGCCTATTTCTAAAGTAGCTAATTTAAAAGATGTAATTTACATTCTTAATTCTCATGATATCCCTACTATAGGTATTACTGAAAAAGCAAAAACAACAGTTTATGACTGTGATCTTAAAGGAGCTGTAGGGTTAATTTTTGGATCAGAAGATAAAGGAATTTCCAGTGGTATATTAAAAATTATAAATAATACAGCTAAGTTACCTATGTCTGAAAATATCCAGTCACTAAATGTTTCTGTTGCCTGTGGAGTTACATTTTACGAATTAATTCGTCAACGGTTAAAAAATTAATTACATTCCAAAATGAAAAAATATTTTTTACTGTTACCAGCTCTCTTTTGGGGAGTAAATATTTGGGGACAAAGCTATGTTGATATTACAGGAGCAAACCGTTTCTCCTCTACCCGTGTATTAGATGATTTTAATAATTTAAAAAATATTATCAAGGAAGACGAGGCTTTAATTGAAAATATTAAAGGAAGCATGTATTACAATGAAATTTTCCAAGAATCAAAAATAATTTTCAAAGGAAATCCTATAAATGAAAAAGCATTTTTAAGGTATAATTCATTTAAAGATGAAATTGAAATAGGGAAAAACAGTAATCAAAAAAAAGCAACTATTGCCTTAATAAAGGATTTAAACGTAGAAGCACTGATTGGTAATGAATTATTCAAAGCATTCCAATTAAATCCTAAAAAAGAGAATGAAATTAGTTATTTAATTCAAATTTATTCAAATGATAATCTTAGAATATATATCCAAAA
>PAFO01000023.1:14485-27817 GCA_002705385.1 Flavobacteriaceae bacterium | reverse complement strand
CATAACGTTTAGCCTTTCCCTCTCCTACTCCATTAATGTTAACCAATTCTTCATTATTAATTGGATATTTCAAACACATATCCTCTAGGGAATATTCTTGAAAAATAGCATATGGAGGAATTTCTGCAGATTTGGCAACCTCTTTCCTGAGTCCAATTAAGAGTTTCATTAAGACATTATCAAGTCCTCTTGACATTGTTTGACCGATGACAGGAGATTCAAGTTCATCATACTTATGATCTTCTGTCATTTTAAAACTCTCTGATTTTTTTAGAAATTTTTTTGCTTTTTCTGTCAAACGAATAACACCATAAGTTTCAATTTCTTTTACTAGATATCCGGCAACAAGGCTTTGACGAATTAATGCCATCCAATAAAATTTATCTTTATAATTTCCTTCACCAAATATTTTCAACTCATTAATTTTATGGGAGCTAATTATTGCATTTGTTTTACCTAATAGCGTTTTAATAATTTCTTTCGTTTTGAATTTCTCTTTAGTATATAAAACTGTGTTAANNAGAATTANTAGCTCATTTTGAGCCTCAACCTGTTTTTTAGGATGACGCATATTATCATCCATATCGCCTCCCTCATCAGTTTTATTATCAAAATCTTCACCAAAATAATGAAGAATATATTTNCGCCTAGAAATTGAAGTTTCAGCATATGCTACCATNTCTGNTAGTAAAGACATTCCAATCTCTTGTTCTGCTATAGGTTTTCCTGACATGAATTTTTCAAGCTTTTCAATGTCCTTATAGGCGTAAAACGCCAAACAATGACCNTCTCCACCGTCTCTTCCTGCCCTTCCNGTNTCTTGATAATAACTTTCAATACTTTTNGGAATATCNTGATGAATAACAAAACGTACATCTGGTTTATCAATACCCATTCCAAATGCTATAGTCGCAACTATGATATCACAATCATCTTTTAAAAATNGGTCTTGATGNTTTGCTCGGGATTTNGAGTCTAATCCTGCATGATAGGGTAAGGCATTTATCTTATTTACTTGGAGAACTTGTGCTAATTCCTCAACACGTTTTCTTGAAAGGCAGTAAATAATTCCTGATTTGGATTGATTTTGTTTTACGAAACGAATTATATCAGAGTCTACTTGATTTGTTTTAGGTCGTACTTCATAATATAGATTTGGACGATTAAATGAAGCTTTGAAAACTTTTGCATTGCTTATATGCAAGTTTTTCATTATATCTTCTTGTACTTTAGGGGTTGCGGTGGCAGTTAATGCTATTACTGGTATATGTTGATTAAACTGTTCAAGTATGTTTCTTAAATTCCTGTACTCAGGTCTAAAATCATGACCCCATTCTGAAATACAATGAGCCTCATCTATTGCAATGAATGAGATTTTAATAGATTTAAAAAAATCGATATTTTGCTGTTTAGAAAGTGATTCAGGCGCTACATAAAGTAGCTTAGTTATACCTGACAGAATATCACTTTTTACTTGTGTAACTTCAGTTTTGTTAAGTGAGGAATTTAATACATGGGCAATTCCATCCTTTGAAGATATTCCTCTAATAGTATCTACCTGATCTTTCATTAATGCAATGAGTGGTGAAACAACTATAGATGTACCATCTTGAATTAAAGCAGGTAGTTGGTAGCATAGTGACTTACCTCCACCAGTAGGCATAATGACAAAACTATCTTTTTGCGCTAATAAATTTAATATAACTGATTCTTGTAATCCTTTAAATGATGAAAAACCAAAATATTCTTTTAGTTTTACTTTTATATCATCTTTTTCCATTAAAGTTTAGGTGGATTAATCTATGTAATTTATTTCTAATATACCATAATTATTAAAGTTTTTCAAATAAAAAGAACTGTAGGTTTTAACTTTTATTAACAGAAAAGTTTAGACCAAAAAAAACAGACTTCCAATTAGTTTTTGATATTTTTACTCTTTCTAAACGAAGGCAAATTAATAATTATGAACACAGAGTCGCCTAAAGACGAGATGTCATTTTTAGATCATTTGGAGGAGTTACGCTGGCATTTAATTCGTTCAGTAATTGCAATAGTTATCGTAGCAACTATCGCTTTCATATTCAAAGATTTTATTTTTGATGTTTTACTTTTTGGTCCAAAAAATAAAGATTTTATAACCTATCGTTGGTTTTGTTCTATATCTCAAAGCTTAGGACAAGGAAGCAGTTTTTGTATAGAAGAATTGCCCTTTAGAATACAAAGTAGAACAGTTGCAGGTCAATTCTCTGCGCACCTTTGGACATCTATCCTTTCTGGATTTATAGTTTCTTTTCCTTACATTATTTTTGAGTTTTGGAAATTTATTAGCCCAGGGCTTTATGAAAAAGAACGAAAAAATGCACGAGGTTTTATTTTTATAGCATCTTTGCTTTTTTTTATCGGTGTATTATTTGGATACTATATTGTAACACCGCTTTCAATTAACTTTCTTGGTAATTACACTGTTAGCAGTGAAATTTTCAATGATTTCGATTTAAGCAGCTACATAGGACTTTTGAGAGCATCTGTATTAGCTTCAGGAATTATTTTTGAACTTCCTATTATTATTTACTTCTTAACTCGTGTGGGAATAGTTACACCCCAATTCTTAAGAAAAAATAGAAAAATTTCACTTGTTTTAGTATTGAGTTTATCTGCAATTATTACGCCACCTGACATCGCAAGTCAAATTATTGTAAGTATTCCAATTCTCATATTGTATGAAGCAAGTATTATTATTGCAAAAATAGTGACCAAAAAGCAAAACAAAGCGCTTAAGGATTCCTAAACCTATTATAAAATCTAAAATCAATAATAAAAAAACAATTAATTTGCATCTTAATATATCCAATTCTATAATTGGATGTAATTATTTCATAAATTTCCTTTTGAATAAAGGTTATAAATATTTGAAGTATTTTTAATCAAATTCTAATCGTATTTTATGAACTTACGTGCATTAAAAATTGAAAAATCTTACAAAGCAAGAAAGGTAGTAAAGAGTATTTCTATTGAAGTTTCTCAAGGAGAAATTGTGGGTCTATTAGGACCAAATGGAGCAGGAAAAACAACATCTTTTTACATGATCGTAGGGCTTATTAAACCTAATGCAGGTAAAATTTTCCTTGACGATATAGAAATTACGAAATTTCCAATGTACCGAAGAGCCCAGAAAGGTATTGGCTACTTAGCTCAAGAAGCTTCTGTTTTTAGAAAACTTAGTGTAGAAGAAAACATACTAAGTGTACTCCAAATGACTAATTTAAAAAAAGTCGCTCAAAAGGAAAAAATGGAATCGCTATTAGAAGAATTTGGGTTAACTCATATCAGAAAAAACAGAGGAGATTTACTTTCTGGTGGTGAACGGAGAAGAACTGAAATTGCACGTGCACTAGCTACCGACCCAAAATTTGTTCTTCTTGATGAGCCTTTTGCAGGAGTTGATCCTGTAGCAGTAGAAGACATTCAAAGAATTGTAGCCCATTTAAAAAAGAAAAATATCGGAATTCTAATCACAGATCACAACGTACAAGAAACATTAGCGATTACAGACAAAACTTATCTTATGTTTGAGGGAAGTATTTTAAAAGCTGGGACACCAGAGGAACTTGCCGAAGACGAAATGGTTCGAAAAGTGTATTTAGGTCAAAATTTTGAGCTACGTAAGAAAAAATTATCTTTTTAATCTTATCAAAAAAAATGAATGACTCTTAGATTCAATTTGGATTAATTAAAGCCATTCTTTATTAAATTCAAAATCAAATAAATAAGAATCAACAGTGGAACTGCTACCCATTGAAAAAAATAAAAAATAGGGACCACACATAAAAGCAGTAAAAACTGATATCCGTATTCTTGTATATTCAAGTACTTAATTTTAAAGGAAAACAAGGGCAAACGAATATTCATCAAAATTGCTGAAAAAATACAAATAATCATTAATGCAGGGTAGGTTGCTAAAAAAGGCTTTAAATTTAAAAACAGGGGGTGTTCAAGAAGAAGTGGTAAAGCAACAATAAATAATGCATTAGCTGGAGCGGGAAGACCTTTAAATTCAAATTTTTGGTCTGAATCAATATTAAACTTAGCCAACCTTATACCAGCTCCTAACGACACTAAAAAGCCAATTAAAGCATGAGGAGCAAAAGAAAAAGTAAATTCATTTCTAAGCAGGACAAAGCTTAAGTCCATTTCTCTTATTCCAATTTCTAAAAATAATTTATACATCACCATACCAGGTGCTAAGCCACTCGTTACAAGGTCAGCCATAGAATCGAATTGAAGACCAAATTGACTCTCTAATCTGAGAAGACGTGCAGAAAAACCATCGAAAAGATCAAAAAAAGCTCCGAGAAAAACCATCAGAAAAGCGGCCTCAAAAAGATTCTTGAAAGCTAGATGAACCGCAAAGCAGCCACAAAAAAAGTTTAGGGCGGTAAAAAAGTTTGGAATGTTCCTTTTTAAAAGTTGCACCATAAAAAATATTTTTGACAAGATAGTAATTGCCATGGCAGCAAAAAAATATAAATTCGTAGAAATGTCTATGACCAAACTTCATTTATCACTAGCACTTAGTTCTGGGATTTTTCTTGGAATAGCATGGCCAATTAATGGCTTTACATTTCTCATTTTTGGTGCGCTCATTCCTTTATTATTTCTTGAAAATTCTATTCGTAAGGATAATATTAAACACAAAGGTTTAAGGGTATTTGGATACTCATATCTCACTTTTTTAAGTTGGAATCTCATCACAAGTTGGTGGCTGATAAATGCGTCATTTATAGGAATGGCTTTTGCTAATCTGTGTAACAGTTTATTTTATGCCAGTTTTTTCAGTTTATTCTATTGGGCTAAGGGTAGATTGCCACTTAGAAGCGCTCATCTATTCCTTATTGCTTTATGGCTTACATTTGAAAAACTCCATTTGACCTGGGACTTCTCATGGACCTGGATGAACCTAGGAAATGTATTTTCAGAAAAAATATATTGGATACAGTGGTATGAATACACAGGTACATTTGGAGGTTCACTTTGGGTCTTGAGCATTAATATTTGGATGTTTTCAATAATTAAAAACTTCAAGTTCGAAGAAGGCTTGGGTAGTTTTATGAAAAAAGCAGCGCCCCCATTGATCTTCATTGCACTTCCAATTGCGTTTTCTCTATTTCTTTTTCAAAGGGTTGAGCCCGTTAAACCAAATGTAGAAGTCATACTTCACCAGCCAAATATTGATCCATATAGTTCAAAATATAACTTTACAAACAGTCAATTTTTAACTCAATTTTCAGAACAAATAAAGCCCTACTTAACTGAAAAAACAGACTATATATTGAGTCCTGAGACTTATTTTGCAGAAGGATATGGAGAAAAATTAGATGGTTTTGATCAAACTAAGCTTTATCAAAAAATGTTAAGGGAATTTGCTGATTATCCTAACGTCCAGTGGGTTACTGGAATTCAGTTTTATAATCTCTATAAACAAAACAAACCTCCTTCGCTTTCTGCAAATAAGTTAAGAGATGGTATTTGGGTCGATTATTACAATAGTGCTTTGGCTATACAATTTAGAAAAGAAGCACAGGTATATCACAAATCGAAACTTGTAGTTGGAGTGGAGAATATGCCATTTAAAACTCTACTAAAACCACTTTTGGGAGATGTGCTTCTCGATTTAGGTGGAACAGTTGCCAGTAGAGTAACTCAAAAAAATAGATCAGTTTTTGATCACCCAAATCTTAAAATCAATGCTGGACCTGCAATATGTTGGGAAGCAATTTTTGGAGAATTTATGACTGGCTATGTGAGTGAGGGTGCAGATTTTATTGCAATCATTTCAAATGATGCATGGTGGGCAAACACTCCAGGACATAAACAACTTCTTAGCTACACTCGATTACGTGCTATTGAATTACGCCGTGATATAGCAAGAAGTGCTAATACTGGGATATCAGCTATAATCAATGCAAAAGGTGAGATTTTATTGAAATCGGAATATGACACAAAGACAATACTCAAAGGAAACATTTCTCCGCGCTCAAATTTAACTTTTTATGTACGCTATGGAGATATTATTGGTCGTTGGGCAATTTTTATTACCGGAGTTTATTTCTTATTAGCAATCAGTGGAAGGCTAATTGATAAAAGTAAAACATAAAAGGTTGATAAAATATTTAATATATTTGAATACAGTCCATGTATACTTATCCAAGTTAGATGCTGTTTTATTATGAAAGAGATTAAAGTTTACACTAAAACTGGAGATAAAGGAATTACAAGTCTATTTTCAGGTAAACGGGTTCCAAAACATGATATTCGAATAAAAGCTTATGGTGCTATTGACGAACTCAATGCATGGTTGGGTTTGATTCGTGATACTGCAAATTTTGATTATGCCCAATCAACTTTAATTCAAATTCAAAAGCAATTGATGACTGTTGCTTCTCAATTGGCAATTGATTACCAAAATGATTATCCGAACAATTTAATAACTCTTCAACCAAATGATATTCAGTTTATAGAACAAGAGATCGACAGATTAACAGAGAGACTCCCTCCATTAAAAAACTTTATCATCCCAGGGGGAAATGTCCTTGTCTCTTATACTCATTTAGCTCGCTCAGTTTGTAGAAGAGCAGAGCGTTGCGTTACTGAATTAGATTATCAAAACCCCGTTTCCTCGATCATAATCGCCTACATTAATCGACTTTCTGATTACTTTTTTACNCTCTCGAGAATTTTTGCTTTGGATTTAAAAATTGAAGAAGTAAAGTGGAGCGGTAACTAAAAGTCATAAAAAAAGTTGCATACTATATATAAAAATATATTTTTGCAAAATAAATATTCTGTAATATGTATTGGACACTTGAACTTGCTTCATATTTAAGTGACGCCCCATGGCCGGCAACTAAAGATGAATTGATTGACTTTTCAATCCGTACTGGAGCACCTCTTGAAGTAGTAGAAAATTTACAAGCTATGGAAGATGAGGAAGATGTTTATGAATCTATCGAAGAAATTTGGCCTGACTTTCCTACAGAAGAAGACTACTTGTGGAATGAGGATGAATATTGATTAACTTCTATAAAGCTTTTATCTATAAAGCTTTTAAAAGTCTCTTTAATGAGGCTTTTTTTTTAATTACTTTTGAATTAAATATATGTTAAGACACCCCTAACGAATTATATGAGTATTTTAAATAACATTCTGAAAACCTTTATTGGTGACAAGACCAAAAAAGACCTGAAAAATATTAATCCATTANTTACTGAAATTAAGAGTTTTGAAAATCAACTACAGGTGCTTTCGAACGACGAATTAAGGGCTAAAACAGGCTATTTCAAAAAACAAATAGCAATAGCTAGAGGACCCTTTNATGAAAAAATCGTAACGTTACTNGAANAGGTAAAAGCAACTCCAGACTTAGATGAAAAAGAAAAAATTTACCAACAAGTAGACGAAGAAAATGAAGCTTCCAGGATTGTTTCTGAAGAAATACTTAATCAAATTCTCCCAGAAGCATTTGCNGTTGTTAAAGAAACAGCTANACGATTTAAAGAAAATGAAAACCTTGAGGTTAGTGCCTCTGCTAACGATAGAGAAATAGCAAATTTAAAACCATATGTTAAGCTTAAAGGTGATCATGCTATCTGGGAAAATTCTTGGGATGCAGCTGGAAAACCAATTACTTGGGATATGGTGCACTATGACGTTCAACTTATTGGTGGAATTGTTCTTCATCAAGGAAAAATTGCAGAAATGCAAACAGGTGAAGGAAAAACCTTGGTAGCCACACTACCAGTATATCTAAATGCACTTACAGGAAAAGGTGTTCACCTTGTAACAGTAAATGACTACCTNGCAAAAAGAGATAGCGCGTGGATGGCTCCTCTATTTGAGTTTCACGGTCTTAGCGTTGATTGTNTAGACCATCACCAACCTAACAGTCCCGAAAGAANAAAGGCTTATCAGGCAGATATTACTTATGGNACAAATAACGAATTTGGTTTCGATTATTTAAGAGATAATATGGCACATACTGCTACNGATCTTGTCCAACGAAAACACAATTATGCAATTGTAGATGANGTAGACTCTGTTCTTATNGATGATGCTAGAACACCCCTTATTATTTCAGGNCCCACTCCTGAGGGTGATCGCCATGAGTTTGATNCTTTGAAATCAAAAGTAGCAACTTTGGTTTCTCTACAAAGAACNNTTTTAACNAGTGTTCTTGCTGAAGCAAAAGNAAAAATTAAAACTGGTGATGATGAGGAAGGTGGNATTCTTTTACTTCGNGTTTTTAGAGGCTTACCCAAAAATAAGGCANTNATAAAATTTCTTAGTGAGGAAGGTATCAAGCAATTACTTCAGAAGACAGAAAATAAATACATGCAGGATAACAATAGAGAAATGCATAAGATTGATGAGGCGTTATTTTTTGTAATTGATGAAAAAAATAATCAAATTGACCTTACCGAAAAAGGAATTGAAGAGCTCTCTGATGGGAACGAAGACAAAAACTTTTTTGTACTGCCAGAAATTGGAGGTGAAATAGCCAAGATTGAGTCTCAAAAGTTAGATCCAAAAAAGGAAGCTAATGAAAAGGAATCTTTATTTAAAGAATTTGATGTTAAGAGTGAACGTATTCACAGTATGAATCAATTACTTAAAGCCTATACTCTTTTTGAGAANGATNTTGAATANGTTCTTATGGANAATAAAGTAAAAATTGTNGATGAACAAACTGGACGTATAATGGAAGGCCGTCGCTATTCTGATGGACTCCACCAAGCGATAGAAGCAAAGGAAAATGTAAAGATTGAAGCNGCTACTCAAACCTACGCCACAATAACGCTTCAGAATTACTTCAGAATGTANGAAAAACTNTCAGGTATGACAGGNACAGCGATTACAGAAGCTGGAGAATTTTGGGAAATATATGAATTAGATGTAATCGAAATACCAACCAATCGTCCAATTGNAAGAAAAGATGAANACGATCTCATTTACAAAACNAAAAGAGAAAAATATAATGCTGTTATTGAAAAAGTAACCGAGCTTTCTCAGGCAGGAAGGCCCATACTAATTGGAACAACCTCCGTTGAAATTTCTGAATTATTAAGNAAAATGCTTAATATTAGAAAAGTAAAACACAATGTCCTTAACGCAAAAATGCATAAAAAAGAGGCAGATATTGTAGCNGAGGCTGGAAATCCTGGAGTTGTCACTATTGCAACNAATATGGCAGGTCGAGGAACAGATATCAANCTATCACAAAAGGTTAAAGATGCCGGTGGATTGGCAATTATTGGAACAGAACGCCANGACTCTAGACGAGTTGATCGTCAATTAAGAGGTCGTTCTGGACGACAAGGAGACCCNGGAAGCTCACAGTTTTATGTTTCATTAGAAGATAACCTTATGCGCTTATTCGGTTCTGAAAGAGTGGCCAAGGTCATGGATAGAATGGGTCTAGAAGACGGAGAGGTAATTCAGCACTCCATGATGACCAAGTCAATTGAAAGAGCACAAAAGAAAGTTGAAGAAAACAACTTTGGGATTCGAAAACGACTTTTGGAATACGACGATGTAATGAGTGCTCAAAGAGAAGTAATATACAAGAGAAGAAAACACGCCCTTGAAGGATCTCGTTTAAAATTGGACGTTCTTAATATGCTTTATGATACATGTGAAGAAATCGTTCTTCAAAACAAAGAGGTTAAAGATTTCAAAAACTTTGAATTTGAAATTATTAGTAATTTTTCAATTACTTCACCATTAACTNCAGACCAATTTGAGGAGTTAAGCGAGGTAGANATAATACAAAAACTCTATAAGGAACTTCTAGAGCACTATGAAGAAAAANAAATTCAAAATGCACAACAAGCNTTTCCAGTAATCAAAGATGTNTATGAAAAGCCTGGAAACAGTTTTGAACGAATTGTTGTGCCCTTTACCGATGGAGTTAAGTCANTAAACGTAGTAACAAACTTAGAAGAGGCATATGAATCTAAAGGTGAAAAATTAATNGAAGACTTTGAACGAAATATTACACTTGCCTTAATTGATGANGCATGGAAGGTGCATTTAAGAAAGATGGATGAATTAAAACAATCAGTCCAACTAGCTGTTCACGAACAAAAAGATCCTTTATTAATTTATAAGTTTGAGGCTTTTGANCTATTTAAATCAATGCTTAATAAACTTAATAAAGAAGTTCTTTCATTCCTAATTAAAGGAAGCCTACCAAGTCAAAATCCTTCAACTATTCAGGAGGCACGACGCCCNAGATCAAGAGAAAAACTTAATATTTCCAANGATGAAGTTTTGAATACTGAAGAAATGGCACAACGAAGCAGACAAGTAGGTGCAGGGGCAAGCCAGCAGCAAAGACAAACTATAGAAACNATTATAAGAGAACANCCCAAAATTGGCCGNAATGAGAAAGTAACTATTAAAAATATTACAACTGGAGAAACTAAGACCATAAAATTNAAACAAGCCGAACCTCTAATCAAAAANGGAGGTTGGGTGATTAGTTCTTAAATTATTAACTTTAGATCAAAGATCATGAAATGGAGGCATATGCAGCAGTACTTTTATGGGCTATTCCGGGTTTTTTTATACTCGTAATTACTGAGTTTGCTTACGGGCATTTTTCTAAAAGACAGACTTATACTCTTATGGATACTTTAGCGAGTTTAAGTTCTGGTATGACTAATGTAATCAAAGATGTTCTTAAACTTGGATTGATTTTGATCTCNTATCCTTTTTTAGTTAATCATTTAAATTTACTCGAAATAGAATCTANTATANGTATTTATATAATTGCCTTTATTGCCATAGATTTTGCNTCGTATTGGATTCATAGATTGAATCATAAAATAAATATATTTTGGAACCAACATATAATTCACCATAGTAGTGAGGAATTTAATCTTGCCTGTGCTTTGAGACAAAGTATCTCAAATCTTTTAGGNTACAGTGCTTTATTTCTNNTTCCTGCTGCTTTTTTGGGAATTCCCTCTGAGGTAATTTTAACACTAAGTCCATTACATTTATTTGCTCAATTTTGGTATCACACTCGTCATATAGGAAAATTGGGTTTTTTAGAATACATNATTGTTACCCCCTCTCAACATCGAGTTCATCATGCAATAAATCCCATTTATATTGATAAAAACTTATCAGCTATTTTTTGTGTTTGGGATCGAATCTTTGGAACCTTTCAAGAAGAACTTGATTCTGAANCTCCAATATATGGCACGCTNAANCCAGTCCAAAGCTGGAATCCTGTATGGATTAATTTNCANCATTTTTGGATTCTATTAAGAGATGCTTGGTATACAAAAGACAGGTTGAGCAAAATTAAAATCTGGTTTATGCCAACAGGCTGGAGACCACCTGATGTCATTAAACGTTTCCCTCTAGTATCGCGTAAATCACAACCTTTATTGCGATACAATCCAAAGTACTCGAAAAGTTGGAAGTTTGTAGCAATATTTCATTTCAGNATTTTAGTTTTTATGATTTTATTTTTATTNGGCCGTTTTAGTGAACTTGAAANATCATTTCAATTAAGTTTTGGATTATTAATTATGTATTCAATTTTCGGCTTTACAGCACTAATGGATTTTCATTCATGGGCACCTATATTTGAGCAATTGAGAGGGNTTTTAGGACTTNTNTTTATNAGTCTNCCACAACATAAATTTCTTTTNNANAATTATCCTTTNAGCTATGGACTTCTTGTTATNTATTTTTTTGCAACCTTAGGATTAGGTTTATGGGCTAAAAGACATTCTCCTCANCGAAGAATAGTTCTGAATTAAATGTCTNGACAAAGGCTTGATTATCTTATANCTGGACCNGCTGCACCATATAGAGGAGGTATAGCTGATACTCAAAATGAACTTGGCAAACACCTTGTGAAGGCAGGAAAAAAAACTCAATTAATTACTTTTTCAAAACTCTATCCAAATTTTTTGTTTCCAGGAAAAAATCAAAAAAGAAAAGAAAATTTAAATACTCCTGTAATTACGCTTGAAATTATTCATTCCTATAATCCGTTTCGTTGGAAAAAANCAATTCNATNTATCAACAAGACAAACCCTAAGACGATAATTTTCCGCTATTACACCCCTTTTTTAGCACCTTTATATGGATGGATTGCTAAAAGAACAAATGATGAAATAAAAAAAATTGCACTAGTTGACAATTGGATTCCACACGAAAGACACTTCTGGGATAAAATATTTAACCGCTTTTTCGGAATTCAGGTACAGGCCTTTACAACCTTTTCTTCTGAAGTAGCATCTCAAATTAAAGATGGGTTTAAAAAACCTATTTGGGAAGGGTTTCATCCTATAAACACTAATTTACTTCCACAGATTTCATCAACTGAAGCCCGAAAAAAATTAGGATGGGAATCAAAAAAATCTATAGTACTTTTTTTCGGTATAATAAGACAATACAAAGGTTTAGAACTTTTAATTCAAGCATTTGNTAATAAAANNTTTNACTCNGAAAATATTATTCTTAAAGTTGTAGGNGAATGTTATGAAGACAAGAAAAAATACACTAATCTCGTAACTCNTTTAGGTCTTGAAAAGATNGTGAAATTTGATTTTGAATTTAAAACAGAGCGTGANATTCAACTTGTTTTTTCNGGTTGTGATNTGGTGGCACAAACNTATCATACAGCNTCGCAGAGTGGAGTTACACCAATTGCATATTTTTACAATAAACCTTTANTTGTATCAGATATTGAAGGGNTAAANACACCTATNAAGGAAGATAATACTGGGGTTTGTGTTAAAAAAAATCCTCATGATATNGCAAAAGGAATNAAATNTTTATTNAATGATNAAATATTATCTAATAAAATTGAAAATATTAAAAAAGCTCTCCCACGATACAGCTGGAAAAAATGGGTAAAAGACTGGGATGAATTTATNCANAATGTGTAAAATCATGGACCAAAAAAAAAAGCATTGGGAAAATNTGTTTCAGACAAAAACACCACAAGAAGTTAGTTGGACGGAAGCTTATCCCNAAANATCAATCGAATTAATTCAATCTTTTAATTTGGATAAAAGTNCNTCAATTATTGATATTGGTGGNGGTGATAGCCTACTTGTTGATGCTCTCCTTGAATTAGGTTTCACNNATCTATCGGTGTTAGATATCTCAGGAAAAGCATTGNNGCGAGCACAAAAGCGTCTCGGTGAGCGAGCACAATACATCCATTGGATTGAAAGTGATATANTTGATTTTAATCCAACTAAAAATTACACNTTGTGGCATGATCGAGCNTCNTTTCACTTTTTAACT
>PAFO01000023.1:0-14480 GCA_002705385.1 Flavobacteriaceae bacterium | reverse complement strand
AAGGGACATCCAAAAATATACNNAAATTGTAACNCAATCTAACGCNAAACATCTTGTTATTGGAACTTTTTCAACATCNGGACCANAAAAATGTAGNGGACTTCTCATAACACAATACGATTGCNAAAAACTCAAAAATTGTTTTAGTAGTTNNTACAATCAAGTAGATTGTATTGAGATTNAACATATNACNCCTTTTAATTCCAAACAAGATTTTATCTTTTCAAGATTCAATATGGAAGGNTTAATTTGATTTNTTTACATTTTCAATCTCCTGTNTTACATCAAACGATNCNNAACATCATATCCTTTTGTNTTAAAGNTGNTATTGATTCTTAATAAACCACTNNGGTTTNAGCTGTACCTCATCNTCNAGANAANTTGGAACAGTATNNATAANATAGANACTTTAANTTTACAATAAATACTCTGTAGAAATGAAATTAGAAGCTTCAGAATTAAGTAAGCTCTCCAATATTTCTTTATTGTATTCTGTATCNTTTGACGCNACAAAAGTTCGTATTGAAAANGAACGTAAAGCATCATAAACACTTAATGTACTCACTGCAGAATTTTTTCTTCCCGTNAAAGGATATACATCTGGTCCACGNTGACAGGCCGAATTCAAATTCACTCGACAAACTAAATTAGCTAGTGTGTCAATAAGTGGTCCAATTTTTCTAATATCATGCCCAAATAAACTAACCTGTTGACCATATTCTGAAGCAGCCATAGCATCCAAAGGTTCNTCAATTTCTNTATATGAAATTATTGGAATAACGGGNCCAAACTGTTCTTCTTGGTAAACTTTCATTTCTTCAGTAACTGGATANAAAACNGCTGGGAAAATNTAATTTTCAGACTTNTCACCTCCTTTTTTATTTAAGACNTTAGCTCCTTTAGATTTTGCATCTTCAATCAATTCTTCAATGTAATCTGGTTTACTNGGTTCAGGAAGTGGNGTTAAAAAAGTGTTTTCCCATGGCATTCCANAATTTAGTTCGTCAACTGCTAAAGAAAACCTTCGATTAAACTCATCTACTATGGACTCATGAACATAAAGAACCTTTAGTGCAGTGCAACGTTGTCCATTATATGAGAGGGTTCCTGAAATACATTCTTTGATTGTAAGATCTAAATCTGCATCAGGCAAAATAATTCCTGGATTTTTTGCTTCCAAACCAAGAACTAAACGAAGTCTNTTTTTATTAGGATGTTGATCTTGAAGTGATACAGCAGACGAGCTGTGTCCAATTAGTGCTAAGACATCTACTGCTCCTGTTTGCATAATTGGTGAGGCAATTTTACGACCTCTTCCAAACAAAATATTTACTACTCCGGGAGGAAAGCTTTCTTGAAAAGCTTTTAACAATGGAGCAATCAGAAGTACCCCATGTTTTGCTGGTTTGAAGATAGCAGTGTTTCCCATTATAATGGCTGGGATCAAAAGACAAAAAGTCTCATTTANTGGATAATTATANGGTCCTAAGCATAATACAACNCCCAAGGGTCCCCTACGAATGTGCGCATAAACACTTGCCTCTTTGTCAAATTTTGCCCCTTTTCGATCTAAATTTTTATATGCCTCAATAGTATCAACTATATAATCTACAGTTCTATCAAATTCCTTGTAGGAATCGGATTTATTTTTACAAATTTCCCACATTAGAAGTTTAACAACTTGTTCTCTATGAAGTTTCATTTTTTCAACGAAAGTTTCCATACATTTCAACCTTTCACCAACTCGCATGGTTGGCCAAAGACCCTGGCCTCTTTGAAATGCTTTTTCTGCTGCTTTTAGTGCGTTTAGGGCATCTGGAGATTCCATATCAGGTATGCACCCCAAAAGAGTGGGTCCCATTTCACCATCATTATTTACTGTGTGAATAGTCGAAAAAACCTCTGTTGTATTTCCCTTCCATTTCTTTATTTCACCGTCAACTAGATATCGGTCACAAATGAAAGGATTTACAAGAAATTCCTGAGGGATTTCTTTAGTTTTAGTTGTCATATTGTCCTTTTTTCTTAGCGTTTTTAGATTAAAAATTGAAACAAATTTTGCTTGTCGTTTAAATAATCAAATTTGAAGTTATGGATTTTCATNCTTTCTACCAAAAGCNTAAAATCNTCTGCTTTTTTTAATTTAATTCCNANAACTGCTGGTGCATTTGTCCGATAACTCTTTTTTGAAAACTCAAAATGTGTAATATCNTCATTNGGGCCCAAAATCTCTGTTACAAATTCTTTNANTGCACCNGCACGNTGNGGAAAATCAATCATAAAGTAATGTTTTAAACTAGCATAAAGTAACGCTCTTTCACTTATTTCAGGCATTCTTAAAATATCATTATTCCCACCACATAGTAAGATAGCGATCCGTTTACCCTCAAAATCCTTATCAATTTTCTCTAGACCTGCTACAGCAAGTGCACCAGCAGGTTCAGCTACAATTCCCTCTTTATTATATAAATCAAGTATTGTTTGACAAATCTTGCCCTCATCTACCGTTATAATTTCATCTAATTGTGTTTTACAAATTTTAAANGGAATCTTACCTATCTCACGTACAGCNGCTCCATCGACAAAATTATCTATTTTTTTCAAAACTACTCTTTTATCACTTATAATAGATTGATGCATAGAAGGAGCTCCTTGGGGCTCAACTCCAATAATTTTAGTTTCTGGTGATAAAATACTCATGACAGTTATAATACCTGAGATCAAACCACCNCCCCCTACTGGAACAAAAATATAGTCTAAAGGTTTTGATGACTGCTCTAAAATTTCAAGTGCTATAGTTGCCTGACCCTCAATAACTTCTGTATCATCAAAAGCATGAATAAATGTCTTACCCTCTTTTTTGGNAATTTTCAAAGCATATTTTTGACAAGNATCATAAGTATCCCCAATTAGAACAACTCTAATNTATTTACCACCAAACATNNTGACTTGGGAGACTTTTTGTTGCGGTGTAGTAGCAGGCATATANACAACTCCNTCTATNTGCATTTTATTACAGGAAAAAGCAAATCCTTGGGCATGATTGCCTGCACTAGCACAAATAATTCCTACCCCACGCTTTTCTTCACTTAAAGAACTAATTTTATTATAAGCNCCACGTATTTTAAAAGAACGGATTTGTTGAAGGTCCTCCCTTTTAAAAAAAACAGAAGCGTTTTTTAATGATGATAATCGCTTATTGAATTCCCATGGAGTTTTTCTGATCACTTTAGACAAACGTGAAACAGCTANTTGAACTCCTTCTATAGAAGGAAANTTTTTCACGTTATACTATTTTAGCCATTGCAGTCATGGAAGCTCGAAGTTCATAACCAATCATTTCAACAGGGTGATATCGAATAATTTCATTGATGTCAATCAATTGTTTATTATCTACGCCAGAATCTTCATTGTTCAATCCTGAGCCTATAACTTCAGTATTGATGTTTTTCATGAAATTAGAAAGNATNGGTTTGGCAGCATGATCAAACAAATANCACCCATACTCTGCAGTATCAGAAATGATNCGATTCATTTCAAATAATTTCTTGCGTGCGATTGTNTTTGCAATTAANGGTGTTTCGTGTAATGACTCATAGTAAGCTGATTCTTCTTTAATTCCTGCATTAACCATGGTGTCAAATGCCAATTCTACTCCTGCTCTTACGAAAGCAACCATCAAAATTCCATGATCNAAAAACTCTTGNTCAGAAATATTTTTTTGGGTATTAATTGTTTTTTCAAATGCGGTTTNTCCTGTTGCGGCTCTCCAAGACAACAAGTTTTTATCATCGTTAGCCCANTCTTCCATCATGGTCTTTGAAAAGTGNCCAGACATGATATCGTCCATATGCTTTTCAAAGAGNGGTTTTAAAATTTCTTTTAACTGTTCTGAAATTTCAAATGCTTTAATTTTTGCTGGATTTGAAAGTCTGTCCATCATATTGGTGATTCCTCCATATTTTAGTGCCTCTGTAATGGTTTCCCAACCATATTGAATCAATTTTGATGCATACCCTGGTTCAATNCCTTCAGATACCATTTTATCAAAACTCAAAATTGAGCCAGTTTGTAACACACCACAAAGAATGGTTTGCTCTCCCATCAAATCAGATTTTACTTCAGCTACGAAGGAAGACTCCAAAACACCAGCTCGATGGCCTCCAGTAGCAAAAGCATAGGCCTTAGCCTGAGTCAATCCATGCCCTTGAGGATCGTTTTCAGGATGAACAGCAATGAGGGTTGGTACTCCAAATCCACGCTTGTATTCTTCTCTTACCTCAGATCCTGGACACTTAGGTGCAACCATAATTACAGTTAAATCTTCACGAATTTTCATACCNTCTTCCACAATGTTAAAACCGTGAGAATAAGAAAGAGTAGATCCTTTTTGCATTAACGGCATAACTGCCTCAACTACTGAACTGTGGTTTTTATCTGGTGTTAAGTTGATAACAATATCAGCAGAAGGTATTAATTCTTCATAAGTACNTACATGAAAATCATGGCTAACAGCATTTTTATATGAAGTCCTTTTTTGTTCGATAGCTCCTTGACGTAAAGCATACGAGATATTCAAACCAGAGTCACGCATGTTGAGTCCTTGATTAAGTCCTTGTGCTCCACATCCAACAATTACAATTTTTTTTCCTTCAAGAGCTTTAACACCCTGATCGAATTCTGATGTATCCATGAAACGACATTGTGCTAGTTGATCCAATTGTTGGCGTAACGATAGTTGATTAAAATAATTTGACATGATTTATTTGTTATTGTTTTTAAATTTATTTAATATTTCTGATATTCCCATTTTTGCTTTTGTAACCGAGATTCTTCCAGATCTAACGAACTGAAGTAATCCATATGGTTCTAACTCTTTACGTAATTTTTCAGTCTCACTCCTGAATCCTGTCAATTCAATAACAAAAAACTCAGGAGAGACTGTCACAATATTGGAATGACTATCTTTTATAATGTTTTGGATGTGACGCTCTTCAAACAAAGCACTTGATTTTACTTTGTACAATGCATTCTCTTGAAAAATTGTTTCCCCATCAGTATGGTAATAGGCTTTGATTACGTCAACTTGTTTTTCGATTTGTTTGACAATTTTGACTACTTTTTCATCTCCCATTTTGACAACAATTACAAAACGAAAGACATTTTTAATTTCCGATTCTGAAGTCGAAAAGCTTTCTATATTAATATGTCGCTTTAAAAAAATTGCAGAAATTCTATTTAGAAGTCCAATATTATTTTCTGTGTAAACAGATATGGTATAAGTTTTTTGCTTCATCTTATTCTAATCTTATATCTGAAACGCTTGCACCAGATGGAATCATTGGAAATACATTATCCTCTTTTTCAACACAAACCTCAAGGAAATAGGGCTTTTTTGAAGCCATCATTTCTTCAACAGCTTTATCAAGGTCTTTTCTTTCCTTAACTCTTTTAGCGTCAATTTGAAAGCCTTTTGCAATGGTGACAAAATCAGGATTAACCATCTCGGTTGAGGCATAACGATTTTCAAAAAATAATTGTTGCCACTGACGAACCATCCCTAGAAAATCATTATTTAAAACCACTATTTTAACTGCTACTTGTTGCTGAAAAATAGTCCCTAGCTCTTGAATTGTCATTTGATAACCTCCATCACCAATCACTGCAACTACTTCACGATCCATAGCTCCCATTTTAGCACCAATAGCTGCGGGTAGAGCAAAACCCATAGTTCCCAGACCTCCTGAGGTTACATTACTCTTAGATTTTTTAAATTTAGCATATCGACAAGCTACCATTTGGTGTTGACCTACATCGGTTACGATAACTGCATCTCCATTTGAGTGCTTATTGATCATGGCAATAGCCTCGCCCATAGTCAATCCAGGCTTGGTTGGATTCAAATCAGAATGGATGACTTTTTTTTGCTCTATGGTATCCAATTTATCAAACTGCTGAATCCATTTCGGATAATCTTTTTGTGGAATACGATCCAAAAGGGCTTTGAGACTAAACTTACAATCTGCAAGTAAAACAACATCAGCTATTACATTTTTATTTACCTCAGCTGGATCTAATTCTAAATGAATGATTTTAGCTTGTTTAGCATATGTCGTTAAGTCACCTGTAACACGGTCATCGAAACGCATACCAATAGCGATCAATAAATCGCATTCATTAGTTAATAAATTTGGTGCATAGTTTCCATGCATCCCAACCATACCTCTGTTGGATGGATGNTCGGTAGGTAATGCTGACAGTCCTAAAATTGTCCAAACAGCTGGAATACCTGACCTTTCTACAAAAGTTTTAAACTCCTCCTCAGCTTTTCCCAAGATAACACCTTGACCCCAAACAATTAGTGGTTTTTTAGCTTGGTTAATCAACTCAACAGCCTCATCTACTGCATCCATTGAAAGCTTTGGATAAGGTTGATAACTTCGAATTCCATGACACTTTTGATATGTATAGTCAAACTTTTCGAATTGAGCATCTTTGGTTATATCAATTAATACTGGACCAGGTCTTCCAGAACGTGCTATATAGAATGCTTTAGCAATAATTTCAGGTATTTCATTTGCNCTAGTAATTTGATAATTCCATTTNGTTACTGNNGTAGAAATTCCNATAATATCAGTTTCTTGAAAAGCATCAGAACCCAATAAGTGTGAGGCAACTTGACCTGTTATACAAACCATTGGAGTTGAATCGATTTGTGCATCTGCGATTCCAGTAACTAAATTCGTTGCGCCAGGACCTGAAGTTGCTAATGCAACACCAACTTTACCAGAAGTACGAGCATAACCCTGAGCAGCATGAGTCGCACCTTGCTCGTGACGAGTAAGAACGTGATGCAATAAATGTTGGAATTTGAAAATTTCATCGTAAATGGGCATAATAGCTCCTCCAGGATAGCCATAAACCAAATTTGCCCCTTCTTCTAATAAACAACGAATAACAGCTTCAGCACCAGAAATATTTATTGGTTTACTATTATTATTTTTATTTAGACTTATTCCCATAACTAATTAGAATCTGTAACACAACCTTCAGAGGCTGTTGCAACACTTTTAATGTATTTATATAAAACACCTTTTTTAAACTTGTAGGGAGGTTTTTTCCAAGCTGCCTTTCGCTTAGCCAATTCAGAATTGCTCAAATCAACACTAAGAGTATTTTTCTCAGCATCTATTGTAATTAGATCTCCATCTTTAAGCAAGCCTATCTCACCCCCTTCTTGAGCTTCAGGAACAATATGTCCTACAACAAAACCGTGGGTTCCTCCAGAAAAGCGACCATCTGTAATCAATGCTACACTTTTTCCTAAACCAGCTCCCATAATTGCTGAAGTTGGCTTTAACATTTCAGGCATACCAGGACCACCTTTAGGGCCCTCGTAACGAATCACAACAACTTCGCCTGGTTGAACTTTACCATCTTTGATTCCTTGGTTGGCGGCATATTCCCCGTCAAAAACTCTGGCAGGCCCCTGAAATAATAAACCTTCTTTACCGGTAATCTTAGCAACAGAACCTCCTTGGGCTAGGTTACCTTTAAGTATTCGAATGTGACCTGATGGTTTGATTGGTGTATCAATTGGTTTAATTATGGTTTGACCTTTGGTTAAATCAGGAATATTAGCAAGGTTCTCCGCTATTGTTTTCCCTGTAACTGTAATACAATCTCCATAAAGTATCCCTTGTTGGAGCATGTATTTGAGTACAGCAGGAACACCCCCTACTTTATGTAAATCTTTCATTAAATATTTTCCACTAGGTTTTAAATCAGCAAGGAAAGGTGTAGTATCACTAATTCTCTGAAAATCGTCAATTGTCAAATCTATTTCTGCTGCTTTTGCAATCGCCAAAAAATGTAAAACTGCATTGGTCGATCCTCCTAATACTGCAATTAATCTTAGTGCATTTTCAAGTGATTTACGCGTTACTATATCCTTTGGCTTTAAATCTTTTTCTAACAAATTTTTGAAATGGATACCTAGATCAGCACATTCCTTTTTTTTATCATTACTTACAGCAGGATTAGAAGCATTATAAGGTAAAGCCATTCCGCAGGCTTCTATAGCAGATGCCATTGTATTTGCAGTATACATTCCACCACATGCACCAGCTCCTGGGCAGGCATTTCTGATTACGCTTTTGTATTCTTTTTCATCTATTGTCCCCGCTACTTTTTCTCCCCAAGCTTCAAAGGCTGAGACGACATCTAATTCTTTATCATTATGGCAACCTGCCGCAATTGTTCCTCCATAAACTAATATTCCAGGTCGGTTGAGTCGTAATAAAGCCATCAAAGCACCTGGCATATTTTTATCACAACCGACTACCGTTATCAAGCCATCGTAAGACATGGCTTGGACTACAGTTTCTAGAGAATCGGCAATAATATCTCTCGAAGGTAAAGAAAAACGCATCCCCGGGGTTCCCATTGAAATCCCATCACTTACACCTATGGTATTAAAAATCAATCCAATTATGGATTTTGAATTAATACCTATTTTNATGTCTTGTGCAAGCTCATTCAGATGCATATTACAAGGGTTGCCTTCATAACCAGTAGATGCTATACCAATCAAAGGTTTTTTAAAATCTTCTTCACTCATCCCGATAGCATGTAGCATAGCTTGTGCTGCAGGTTGTGTTGGATCTTGTGTAACTGCTTTACTGAATTTATTTAGCATCATAAAACTTTTTTCATTAACGAATTTAAATGTATGTTTTTTCTCATCATTAAAACAACTGTTTTGTCTGTTATATTCAACAAAGAAATAAAACACTTAACGTATTGATTATCAGATATTATNTATTTTTTTTTTAACACATTCAGATGATTTAATTTAGTCCAATTCTTTTTGCATTATCTTTATAAAAAAAATAACTTGAAAACAAATTTAATCAATGATTTTGATCATTTAAGGGAAGAACAAAAACTGTTTTTTAAGAAATTGAAAACAGATAGAATTTCTACACGTATTGATTATCTTAAACGTCTTAAAAATAAAATTAATAACCAGGAAAAAGAAATAATTAAGGCTCTAAGTACAGATCTTGGCAAGCCTAGTTTTGAATCCTATACTAGTGAAATTTTAATGGTTCAAAAAGAACTTGATCTTTTTATTAAAAACCTCAAATCATGGGCAGCACCCAAAAGAGTTTCCGGGAGTTTACTTAATTTTCCTTCAAAAGATTATATTATTTATGAACCTTACGGGACAGTCTTAATGATATCACCGTGGAATTATCCTTTTCAATTGTCACTTATTCCATTGATTGGTGCTATTGCAACTGGAAATACTGTAGTATTAAAACCCTCAGAATCTGCACCCTATACAGCAAGATTATTGACTAAACTTCTTGGTGAAATATTCCCAAAAAATTGGGTTCACGTAATAGAGGGGGATGCTGAAGTCGCTAAATCCTTACTAAAACTCAAATGGGATTATATCTTTTTCACTGGAAGTACTTCTGTTGGAAAAATTGTATCAAAAGCTGCAGCAGTTCATCTTACGCCATTGACATTAGAATTAGGTGGAAAAAGTCCTTGTGTAGTTGATGGCTCTACAAATATTGATAAAACAGCACGACGAATCGTTTTCGGTAAATTTTTAAACTGTGGACAAACCTGTATTGCTCCTGATTATATTCTTGTAAAAAATGAAATAAAAGAGAAATTGATCGAGGCGCTAAGAAAAGAAATTGAAAAGGCATTTGGACATGATATTGCTCGGTCTAATGACTATGGACGTATTGTACATAAAAAACATTTTAACAAATTAGTAAATAACTTAAAAGATCAAAAGGTAGTTTACGGAGGTGAATATGACATTGAAAATTTATTTTTTAGTCCAACTTTGGTAGTGGACCCTCCTAAAAATAGTCAACTTTATAAAGAAGAAGTTTTTGGTCCCATTTTATCAATCATTGGATATGAAACTGAAACTGACATTGATAATGTATTATCAGAATTAAAAAATCCTTTAGCATTTTATGTTTTTAGCAAGCGTGAAAAATTTATTCAAAAATTAATATTAAGTTATCCTTTTGGAGGTGCTGTAATAAATGACTCTATTGTTCATTTTACAAATCCCAACCTACCTTTTGGAGGGATAGGCCAGAGTGGGATTGGCGCTTATCATGGTAAGCATAGTTTTGATCTTTTCAGTCATGCTAAACCCATTGTTAAACGTTCTTTTTGGTTTGACCTACCTCAGCGCTATGCACCTTATCCGAAATCACTTTCCACACTNAAGTGGATTCTCAAAAAAATATAATTCTAACATGAAAGAGAAAACTGTTAGTGAAGCATTAGCTCACCGCCGNTCTGTANGGGTATTCGATCCCGAAAAGCCTATNGAAACTAAAAAAGTAAAATACTGTTTGGAACAAGCGTCTTTAGCTCCTAACAGCAGTAATTTACAATTATGGGAGTTTTACCATATTACAGGTTTAGAAATGAAAAAACTAGTAGCAATTAATTGTTATGATCAACCTGCTGCTAAAACTGCGCAGGAGTTAGTTATTCCTGTCGTAAGACTTGACCTATGGCAAAGTAGAATTAAATCAAATATTGAGTTCATTCGATCAAATGTAAAAAATACTGAAGATGAAAAAAAGATTAAAGGAGCGCTTACCTATTANNAGAAAATTATTCCGCAACTTTACANGGGGAGCTGGTATATACTTGGTTTACTTCATAAAATAAAAGTAATTTTTGATGGAATACGAAAGGTAACATATAGAGAAGTTACATCAGCTGATTTAAGAGTAGTAGGACATAAAAGCACGGCACTTGCAGCACAAACCTTTATGGTTAGTATGGCAGCTCATGGATATGATACTTGTCCAATGGAAGGATTTGATTCAAAACGATTAAAAAAATTACTAAATCTCCCCAGTGGTGCTCAAATAAGTATGGTAATTGGATGTGGGATCCGAAAACCTGAGGGATTATATGGCAAACGATTCCGTATTCCCTTTAATGAAGTTTATAGAAGGTTGTAANGATTATTCATAATTATTAGTTCATTTTATTTATCATTATTATTCTCAA
This sequence comes from Flavobacteriaceae bacterium, assembly GCA_002705385.1. Lineage (GTDB taxonomy): Bacteria > Bacteroidota > Bacteroidia > Flavobacteriales > Flavobacteriaceae > MS024-2A. The sequence continues at coordinate 3,413 of PAFO01000023.1, read as the reverse complement.
TATTAAAAAAGATGAATATTTTATCTANATACACAAGTCCCTTTTGGCTNTTACTAGTTCAAACTTTCCTTTTATTTGGACTTAAGAATCTAGCNGCACAAAANATTACNCCTGAAAAAGCTATACATATAGCNTATAAGAAAGANGAAAAAACAGGAAATCAAATCCAATTGGAACGTATTAATCAAGAACTTCAAAATATTTTTGAAATTACAGACAATACTTTCAATCGATATTGGCTATCATATGGATTATATANCCAAGCTCTTCTGGCAGGAATTCAAGANGATGAAGATCGAGCTGAGNTCTTGATAGATCGTGCAATTGAATTACTAAATCCNTTNAAAGATGACGGAGAAAGTCTTGCATTACTTTCATTAGAACAGGGTTATAGCANACAGTTCAAAGGCTTTTTCTCCCTTATGNGTATAGGGAGAAATGCAGTATTAAATGCTCTACTTGCCACAGAACTAAGTCCCAATAGTCTCCGTGCTAATTTTGCTGTTGCAATTAATGATTTTTATACTCCAAAAGTTTTTGGCGGAGGAAGACTCACCATTAAATACCTAAAAAAAGCTTTAGAGGATGAAAACATAAATTCTTTGGACAGCTTACCTAGGTGGGGTAAACCTAGTGTTTACGAATTATTATTTAAATATCATAAAAAAATAAAAAAAGACAGCATCGCTCAAAGCTTTCTTAGCAAAGGTCTTATGGAATTTCCAGAAAGCGAATTACTTAAAAGCTTAAATTAAACTTTACTACAAAACAGTGGATAAAATAATTTTAATTTACGAAAAATCGGTATTTCACATTAATAACTAAAATATTTTGCCTTCGATTTGGATTTAGGTAAATTTTCCAAGCCTTGAAGTAACCAATTTTCAAAAGTAGTTTTATCGGTATACTGGATTGGCTTATTAAGAAGTTCTCCATCTGCTGTCATTTGAACATAAAAAGGCTGAGAAGAAGTTTTAAAATTTATCGTCTGAAAAGTTGCCCATTTTTTACCAATTGTATTAATTTTTTTTATTCTTCCATCATCAAACTGATAGTTAAATTGTTTATCTGGAGAAAGTTTTTCCCTGTCGTCAACATAGAGAGAAATAATGACGTAATTTTCTTTTAATAATTGATAGACTTCGGAGACTGCCCATACATTTTCTTCCATTCTTCGACAGTTCACACAGGCCCAGCCTGTAAAATCTAAAAGTATTGGTTTATTTTTAGATATAGCGACTTCAAGACCTTGTTCATAGTTTTTATAACAATCTAAGCCCAAGAAGCAATCCGATTCTTGCCCTCGAACACTGTAAAACTCAGGAGGTGGAAATCCACTAAATAATCGTAGTTTATTTTCCTCTGAAATTAAACCGAGAAAGAGATAGCTTGTTAAAATCAAACTACCAAAAGCTAAAAATTTACCAGGTCTAGATAAAGGCATTTTAACATCATTAGGAAATTTGAAAATTCCAAAGAGATATAAAGTTAGTCCGAAGGCTAATAAAGTCCAAACTCCAACAAAAACTTCTCTTTTCAAAATACCCCAATGGGCAACCAAATCAGCATTTGATAAAAACTTAAGCGCCAAGGCAAGCTCTAAAAATCCGAGTACTACTTTTATTTTAGTCATCCATCTACCTGACTTTGGTAAAGCTTTTAGAGTATTGGGAAATAATGCGAATAGACCAAATGGTAATCCTAATGCAACCCCAAAACCCAGCATACCAATACTTAATTGAAAAGCACCTCCTTCAGAGGTCAATGAGCCAGCCAAAAGAGAACCTAATATGGGTCCTGTACATGAAAACGAAACAATGGCTAGAGTCAATGCCATAAAGAAAATCCCAAGACCTCCGCTTACTGTTGAGGCTTCATCTGTTTTACTTCCCCATTGAGTTGGAAGAGTTAGTTCGTAAAAACCAAAAAATGAGAAAGCAAAAAAAACAAAAACTGCAAAAAATATTAAATTAAGCGTAACATTAGTCGCTAAATTGTTTAGCATTTCAGGATTTAATGAATCAATAAAATGGAAGGGCAAACTGAATGAAAAATAGATCAAAACAATAAAAAAAGCATAAAGTAAAGCATTAAATATCCCTTTATATCTAGAAATACTCTGCTTTAAAAAAAATGAAACTGTAAGCGGAATCATTGGAAATACACAAGGGGTTAATAAAGCCAATAAGCCACCAAAAAAGCCAAGTAAAAATATATTCCATAACGAATATGTGCCCTCTTTCAAAGTACTACTTTTTAGAAATTGCGTTTCGCTTAGCTCCAGCTCCAATGCTTGAGACATTTTTTGACTCTTTTCATCTACCTTAAGTTCAAAAGTTGTGATTGATCCGTCAAGAGTAAAGTCAAAATTTTCAGTCCTAAAAATACAGAGTCTGTCATCACAAGCTTGATAATTGACCTCAACACTGAGTTTTTTAAGATTACTGTCAATTATTTGAATTTCTTGTTGAAAAGATGCACTGTTGTTAAAATAAGTCAAATCCATTTCAAAAACCTTATCAAAATTTGTAATGGATTCTCCTTCTTCAACAACTCCTATTAATTTATATCTATTTAAATCATCAAAAACAAACTCAGTAGGAATAGCTCCTTCGGGATTAGAAAATTGAGAATATAAATGCCATTTTGGAGCAATTTGGGCTTCGAATTTGAGTAGGTATCGGTTTTTAGAAAGTTCTTCAAGACTACTTTCCCAAATCACTGGTTCTTGAATTTGCGCTTGTAAACAAAAGATCCCAAATAAAAAAAACATCCAAATTTTCATATTTCCAATTGCATTAATAAAATTTCACTGTAAGTTTTTTTTGGAATAAATCGTCTATCGCATCTTTTCCCTATTACCCATACAATGTCTTCACCAGAGCATAATAGCCATTGAGACTCTTTTTCTAGTGTTGTGTATTTTTCGTCTTTAAAAAACTTACTCAACAATTTTTTTCCATTCATTTTGGTAGGGTAAAAGTAATCTCCTTTTTGGTACTTTCTTATAATTAATTGGGATTTTAACTTCTTTTTATCCAAAGCAGCTTGATGCGCTCTCCATATTTTTTTTTTAACTAACAAAAGTGTTTCCCAACGAAGTGGTATAGGTAAATTTTGTTGGGATACTTCTAAGTTCAAAATAAAATTTTCTTTTTTATTTTCTTTAAGAGTTGATAAAACTAAAGTTTTATGTTCCTTGATTAAACGGTATGATGAAGAGAAAAGAACTTTCCCCTTTTGAGCCTTCAAAAGTTTAATTACTTCTTTTGATGAAAAACCTAATGGTGAAAATAAATAGTGGATAAAAAAACTCTTTTGAGGGATTTGTTCTATCGCATTTAAGTCAAATTCATTGGATTGTTTGTTGAATATTTTTTTTTTTAATGTCTCCAACTTGTTTTGAAGAAATA
>PAFO01000022.1 GCA_002705385.1 Flavobacteriaceae bacterium | reverse complement strand
GAAGGTTTAATTCATGTTTCTGAAATGTCTTGGTCTACGCATTTGAGATCTGCACAGGATTTTGTGAATATTGGTGATGAGGTTGATGCAGTGATTCTTACACTAGATCGTGAATCTAGAAAAATGTCCTTGGGAATTAAACAAATATCGCCTGATCCATGGACTGATATTACTTCTAAATATCCAATTGGATCAAAGCATTCAGGATTGGTAAGAAATTTTACCAATTTTGGAGTGTTTATTGAACTAGAAGAGGGTATTGACGGACTAGTTTATATTTCTGATTTGTCATGGACGAAGAAAGTAAAGCATCCAACTGAAGTGCTAGTACTTGGCGATAAAATTGATGTAATTGTTTTAGAATTAGATGTAGAGGGTCGAAAATTAAGTTTAGGCCATAAACAAACAAAAGATAATCCATGGGACAAATACGAAAAAGATTTTTCCGTGGACTCATATCATACTTTTAAAATTGATGAAATAGTTGATAAAGGAGCAACTATTAAATTTAATGAAGATATTATCGCATTTGTTCCTTCACGTCACCTTGAAAAAGAGGACGGGAGTAAGCTTAAAAAAGGAGAAGAAGCCTCTTTTAAAATAATTGAATTTAGTAAAGAATTCAAAAGAGTTGTTGCTTCTCATACAGCGACCTTTAAAGACCAAGAGATGAAAAACATGAAACGTGCTGCAAAAAAAGTAGCTGCCTCAAACGCTGACAAAGCAACTCTAGGTGACCTTGACGCTTTAGCCAATTTGAAAGAACAAATGGATAATGATAAATGAAAATTTTAATTAAATTTCGAAAAACCCCTCTATTTAGAGGGGTTTTTTTTATCGTATAGAAACTCCTATTTTTGTAATATTATATTTAGGATGAAGCCAAAAGTGCTACTTAGTGATAAAAAAATAAACATCATTTTAAACCGGCTTTGTTATCAATTAATTGAACGTCATGGTAATTTTTCTAATGCTATCCTAATTGGGTTACAGCCAAGAGGAACATTACTATTGGACCGTTTAATTAAATTATTAATTAAATCTGGAATAGCTGAAATTAAAACAGGTAAACTTGACACGACTTTCTTCCGTGATGATTTTAGAAGAAGTAAGATTCCTCTTAGTGCTAATACCACAGTTATGGATCAATCAGTTGAAGGCAAAGATGTTGTTTTGATTGATGATGTATTGTTTACGGGCAGAAGTATAAGATCTGCTCTAACAGCCATTGATACCTATGGAAGACCTAAGTCAATTGAATTATTGGTTTTAGTAGACAGAAGATTCAGCAGACATTTACCGATACAGCCAGACTATCTTGGAGCTCAAATTGATGCTTTACAAGGNGATAAGGTTAAAGTNGTTTGGTCTGAAAATGAAACNGAAAATATAGTTTATTTAGAAAAANATGTTAAATGAAAATGTTGAGTGTTTCACATCTTTTAGGAATTAAATANCTTCANCAAGAAGACTTAANCTTNATTTTTGAAACTGCAAAACATTTTAAGGAAGTTATTAATAGGCCTATAAAAAAAGTTCCAAGTCTACGTGANNTTACNATTGNAAATNTATTTTTTGAAAACAGTACNCGTACTAAGTTNTCTTTTGAATTGGCAGAAAAAAGATTGAGTGCNGATGTACTTAATTTTTCAGCAAATCAATCTTCACTAAATAANGGAGAAACATTAGTTGATACAGTNAATAATATATTGGCAATGAAAGTTGATATGNTTGTAATTCGTCATCCANATCCTGGTGCGGCNCATTTCCTNTCAAAACGAGTTGATTCCTGTATNATAAATGCAGGTGATGGNACTCATGAACANCCTTCTCAAGCATTATTAGACGCTTTTTCTCTTCAGGAAANNTTTGGTGGACTTTCTAGNAAAANAGTTGCTATTGTAGGTGATATATTACACTCTAGAGTTGCCTTNTCCAATATCTATGCTTTAAAAATGTTNGGTGCTGAGGTGGGAGTATGTGCCCCGAAATCATTACTTCCAAAANATATTAANACTCTTGGGGTNAATGTGTTTNCAGATTTAACTAAAACTNTNAAATGGTGNGATGCAGTAAANATGTTACGTNTTCAAAATGAGCGAATGGATTTNAATTATTTTCCNTCNACAAGAGANTATAGTCAAAATTTTGGACTTACNNCTAAACGATTGGAAAACTTAAAAAAGGAAATTGTGATTTTACATCCTGGTCCTATAAATAGAGGTGTNGAAATTAGTAGTGAAGTAGCTGATTCTGACCAAGCCATTATTTTAGACCAAGTTGAAAATGGTGTAGCTATTCGAATGGCAGTAATTTATCTTTTAGCTTCTAAACTCAATATCTCTATATCATGATATTGATTGGCGAAAATGAGATAGGTACTATTTCCTCTGATCAATTTATTAATGATAGAATAATTTGTCTTGAACAATTGAATTTTAATTTGACTTTCGATTTGATATTGGATTGTAGTAAAACCATTTTACCGATTGAAGACTTGTTAGAGTTAGATTCATTAATGTTAAAAAAATCTAGAATTCTTGTTATAGTTTTATCTAAAGATAAAATTGATTTTCTGCCAAGTGAATTGAATGTAGCGCCAACTTCTTCAGAAGCAAATGATTTTATTTCATTTGAACGNATACAACGTNATTTAGGATTTTAACAATGATGAATCTCAAAATTTTAGGNTGTCATTCTGCTACACCAAATGAGAANAAACATACTNCNTCTCAATTATTGGATGTNAAAGGCAATATTTTTTTAATCGATTGNGGAGAGGGAACTCAAATTCAATTGAGAAAATCAAAGGTAAAATTTTCTCGAATTCAGCATATTTTTATTTCTCATTTACATGGTGATCATTTTTATGGTTTAATTGGTTTAATAAGTACTTTTCGACTTTTAGGAAGAACTTCACCATTGACGATATATGGTCCAAAAGGAATTAAAGAGATTATTACACTACAATTAAAACTAGCGAAGTCATGGACGGACTATGAATTACATTTCAAAGAACTGGAAGCAACTGTTCCTGAATCTATTTTTGAGAATGAAAATATTAAAGTGAGTACTTTACCACTTGATCATCGTGTGTATACAAATGGTTTTTTATTTACGACGAAGCCTAATAAAAACAAAATTAACAGTAATGCCATAGTGGGGTTAGATTTAAAACCATTTCATTTTGCTCAATTACAAAATGGATTTTCTATTCAACTGAACAGTGGTAAGATTATTGAAAACAAGGACCTTACTTTACCTCCCGATCAACCAAAGAAGTATGCTTATTGCAGTGATACAGCATACAATGAAGCCCTTATCGAAGAGATAAAAGAAGTTGATCTATTGTATCATGAATCAACTTTTTTGGATCAACACAAAGAGCTTGCAAAAAAAACAAAACACAGTACAGCAAAAGAAGCAGCTACTTTAGCAAAAAAAGCAGCTGTAAAGCAACTTATGTTGGGTCATTATTCAAATCGTTATGCTGATAAAAATGAATTTTTAAAAGAGGCTTCAATAATTTTTGATAATGTAATTTTGTCTGAAGATCTTAAAAGCTTTACAATATAATTGAAATGGATTGTAACTTATACTTCAAATGAAAAAAAGGGACTTAGGATATTTACGAAAATCATACGATAAAAGTGTTTTGAAATTAGAGGATATCTCCAATGATCCACTTGCATTTTTTAGACTCTGGTTTGATGAAGCAGACCAACATCCAGAAATCGATGAACCAAATGCAATGCTACTTGCAACTCTAGGTCTTGATGATTTTCCGAAATCACGTGTGGTTTTGCTCAAGGGCCTATCAGAAAAAGGTTTTGAGTTTTATACAAATTATCTTAGTGAAAAAGGACTATCAATTACACACCACGCCAAAGTTGGGCTTACTTTTTTCTGGCCCGTATTAGAGCGCCAAGTTATCATAAAGGGTATTGCAGAAAAATTGAGTAAAGAAGCCTCTGATGACTATTTTAATAGCCGTCCGAAAGGAAGTCAGTTGGGAGCTATTGTTTCTGAACAAAGCAAGGTGATTATGGATCGATCTATTTTGGATGATAAATTAAATGAATTAGAAATTGAATATAAAGATAAAGAAGTGGAACGTCCACAGTATTGGGGTGGTTATAATATAGCCCCAAAATGTATCGAATTTTGGCAAGGTCGTCCTAATCGATTACATGATCGTATCCGCTGCCAATTGCAAGGGAGTTTCTGGAATACTGAACGTTTAGCACCTTAACTATGAAAGAACTCTTGCTTTTTCGCCATGCCAAATCATCTTGGGAATCTTTAGTAGAGGATCAGGATAGAGGTCTTACCGAAAAAGGGATTGAGAGAACAAAAAGTATGGCATTAGTTTCTTCAAAAATAATTAATGATTTTGAGGTATTCTTTTCAAGTCCAGCTAATAGAGCGACACATACGGCTAGTATTTTAATTCGTGAGCTTCAAATCTCATTTGAACTATTACAAATAAGAGATTCTCTCTATACCTTTGATATTTATCAATTACTTAGTTTTATTAAATCTATACCAGATCATTATTCCAAAGTGATTTGTGTAGGCCANAACCCAGCAATNACCCAAGCTGTGAATCANTTGTCCACAANCAACTTAGATCACTTACCAACAGCTGCTTGGGCCTTAATTAAATTTGAGCAAAGCNAGTGGAGAAATGTTCAAAATGGCATGACAAGTTTGGGATTACCTAAAGAAATTTTGAAATGAAAAAAAAATCTCAACCACGTTTTATAAATCGCGAATTAAGTTGGTTAGATTTTAATGCTCGTGTACTTCAAGAAGCCGCACATCGGAGTGTACCCTTATTAGATCGACTTCGATTTATTGGTATTTTTTCCAATAATTTAGATGAATTTTTCCAGGTTCGCTATGCTACTGTTCAGCGNATTGCACAGTCAGAAAAAACAGGTAAAAAAGTTTTTGGTGGAGAAAGTGCTTCAGAATTATTGAAAATGATTACCCAAAAAGTAATTGAACAGCAAAAAGAAAGTACGGAGATTCTTATAGGAATAGAAAAGGAATTAGAGAAAGAAAAAATCTATTTTGTAAATGAAAATCAGGTTTTAGATGAGCACAAAGCATTTTTAAAAGAATATTTTATTCAAAAGGTTAGTCCTGCATTGATGACCATAATGATATCAGAAAAACGAGATCAAGATTTTTCAGACAATCAGGCATTTCTTGCAGTAAAACTTTCAATTGATTCAAGGGATACCAAAAGAAATCAATTTGCATTAATTGAAATACCCAAAGAACTGGATCGGTTTATTTTATTACCTCAATTAGGTAAAAAGCAATACGTTATGTTTTTGGATGATTTAATACGATATCATTTTCATATCATTTTTAACTTTAATGAATTTACTTCTATTACTTCCCATATGATTAAGGTAACTCGTGANGCTGAACTTGATATGGAGGGTGACGTNTCTAAAAGTTATATTAATAAAATNGTTGAAAGTGTACGTGAGCGANTTTTAGCAGAACCTGTCCGTTTAGTTTACGATACAGATATCCCCGAGGATACNTTAAATTTAGTAAAAGATCTTTTGGGTATAGACACAACTGACAGTCTGATACCAGGAGGACGTTACCATCACCGCAGAGATTACATGAATTTTCCTAAATTAAAAAACTCATATCTTCAATATGACAAAATGGTTCCTGTAACCATTCCAGGCCTATCGCTAGAAAATAGTATTATTAAAGCTGTTGACAAAAAAGATTTTTTACTTTATACACCTTATCACAGTTTTTCTTACCTCATTAAATTTTTAAGAGAAGCAGCCTTGGACCCAGAGGTAACTACCATAAAAATTACAATTTACCGTCTTTCAAAATTGTCAAACGTTGCAAGTGCTCTAATTAATGCAGTCAAAAATGGTAAAAAAGTACTAGTTCAAATTGAATTACAAGCTCGTTTTGACGAAACAAATAATATCATTTATGCCGAGAAAATGCGAAGTGCTGGAGTTCAACTAATTTTTGGTATTCCTGGATTGAAAGTACACTCTAAAATTGGGTTAATTGAAAAAGTGGTAAACGGTAAGAAAAAACGTTATGGTTTTATAAGTACCGGAAATTTTAATGAGGAAACGGCAAAAATTTANACAGATTATACATTACTAACCTCNAATCAAAAGATTTTAAAAGAGGTAAATAAAGTCTTTAATTTTTTACAAGTTCACTATAAACTTAAGAAATACAAACATCTAATTGTTTCTCCTCACTATACCAAAAATACNGTTGTTCGTATGATTAATAAAGAAATTGAAAATCATAAAGCCGGTTTGCCCAGTGGTATTAAGTTAAAACTAAATGCCATTACTAATTTTGAAATGATTGAAAAACTTTATGAAGCTAGTTGTGAAGGAGTCCCTNTTAAAATGATTGTTCGTGGAATTTGCTGTTTGATACCTGGTGTAATTGGAATGAGCGANAATATTGAAGTTATTAGTATTGTTGACAAATATTTAGAGCACCCCAGAGTTTATATTTTTGAAAATGGTGGTACTCCCAGTGTGTATTTATCCTCCGCTGATTTTATGACAAGAAATATCGAGAACAGAGTTGAGGTGGCTGTACCTATTTACAATGATATACTTCAAAAAGAAATTTTAGATGTTTTTGAAATTTCGTGGAATGACAATGTTAAGGCGAGAAAAATAAACGGTTCAAATCAAAATATTTTTGTTAAAAATAGCAGAAATGAAATTCGATCGCAGTGGAAAATTCATGAGTATTATTATGAAAAAAGTTGTTCATGAAGATCAAAAAGTATGCAGCTATAGATGTTGGTTCAAATGCTGTTCGTATGCTGGTTTCTAATGTAATAAAGTACAAAAAAGAGCAGGTAATTATTAAAAATGCATTTGTAAGAGTACCTATTCGTCTTGGTGAAGATTCTTTTACTAGTGGAACTATCTCAAAGAAAAATAAAAAACGTATCGTGAAATCCATGAAAGCTTTTAAGTTATTGATGAAAGTGCATGGAGTTAAAAAGTACATGGCATATGCTACTTCAGCCCTCAGAGAGGCAAAAAATGGGAAAAAAGTAGTTAAAGAAGTTTTTACTAAATCTGGGGTTCAATTAGAAATCATTGACGGAAAGAAAGAAGCTAAAATTATTTCTAATACCAATGTGTTCAATGTTGTAGGTAACAAAAAAACTTTTCTATACGTAGATATTGGAGGGGGTAGTACGGAGTTTAGTATACTTAAAAACGGGAAAAGAATTCATTCTAAATCTTTTAAAATAGGAACCGTTAGGCTTTTAAATAATCGTGTTTCAGAAGAAATGTGGCATCATGCTGAAAAATGGGTAAAAGAAAAAACAAGTGAGAATCAAAAGATCTATTTGTTGGGGACAGGTGGAAATATCAATAAACTTCATAAAATGGCAAATATCAAGGATAATCGTCCGATTACATATTTAACGCTTAATGCCCTATATTCAAAGCTTAGTAAAATGACTTTTGAAGAGCGAATTGTTGAATTGGGTCTTAACCCAGATCGTTCGGATGTGATTTTACCTGCAGCACAACTTTTTTTGAGAACGCTCAATTGGAGTGATTCCAAAGTTATCTATGTTCCAAAAGTTGGTCTCTCAGATGGTATGATACATGAGCTTTGCAAAAATAAATAACTTAATTCCTATCCGTGAATGGCTTTTTGATCACCCAATGTTCCTATAAGTGCTGCTTCGAATTCCAATAAAGCATTCCATTTTTGATTGACACGTTCTGGTGAGTCTGCATATTTTCTTGCAAGTCGAAGAAACATAGTATAATGATTGGCTTCGCTTATCATAAGTTTACGATAAAATTTTTTTAGTTTTTTATCTTCTAATTCTTCTGATAAAATTCGAAATCTTTCACAGCTTCTAGCCTCAATTAGACCAGCAATAAGTANTTTATTAACAAGATGATTAGTTTTTGATCCTCCTTTAGGGAAAAATGCGCGCAATTTAATGACATAATTATCTTTTCGTTCCCTTCCTAATTCAAGTCCTCTTTCAAGTATTAAATCATGAACCATTTTAAAATGACTCATTTCTTCTTGAGCCAATTCTGTCATGGCTGATACCAATTCAGGGTATTGTGGAAAACCAATTATCATTGAAATTGCTGTACTTGCTGCTTTCTGTTCACAGTATGCATGATCTGTAAGAATTTCTTCAATATTCTTTTTAGCAATATTTGCCCATCTGGGATCTGNGGGTAATTTAAGACCTAACATAANCTAAAAATCTAAATCAAAATTCTTTCGAAGTTTTTCTAAAGTAGGATTTATTTTAACGAGATACTGATATTTTTCTTTAGGAGAATAAACAGAATCTTCTTTAATAGTTTTTTTTACTATAATCTCAATTTTAATACCATAATGATTTAATTTTTCCTTTAAAAAAGGTAGTAAGAGTTTCATTTCGTTTGTCATTTCAACCTTGTTCATATCGTTTGCAACAAAAAAACTGATCGTTGACTGATTTTTCATCTCCGGTATATTCATGCCCATAATGGATGCGATATTTTTCTTTCCTTCAACTTTGATATTCTCTGCATATTCATTCCAAAATTGTGATATAACTTCAGGGGTGAAAGTATCTTCTGGAAGATTTTTCTCTTTTATTTCATGTCTGTATAATTTTTTTGCTGCTTTTTTAACTGCAATACTAGAAAGTGAAAATCCAGAAACAGAAACTTCACGTTTATTATTTTCATTAGTTATTGGATCCTTTATCTTTATCTGTAATCTTTGAGAAGGCTCCTTTTGATTTGAAATAGTTTTTTTATTTTCATGATATGATTTAGTTATATTATCTGCTGATTCTTTAACTATTGTTTTTGATTGAGGATTTTTTTTAGAAGTTAAGTTATTTTGAACCTTTTTATTTGATTTAATTAATTCATTAGCTATTTGAGCTGGAATTATGAAATCTTTTTTTTTTTCTCCATTAAAATGGAGTGAAGCGAGTTTCATCAGGCCGAGTTCTATGTGCACTCTTTTGTTGGTAACGTTTTTGTAGTTAATCTCAAAAGAATTAATCAAGGCAATAGCATCAATAAGGTATTCAGGTGAAATAGTTTTAGTTAAATTTTGATAGCTCATTTTAATATTTTCACTCAATTCCATTAAAGAAAGTGTACCTGTGTCCTTAGCTAGCATTAAATTCCTGAAAAAATCTCCTAGGCCTTTGATAAATTGCAAGGGGTCTATTCCTCTTTTAAGAAGCTCATCATATTCTTTGAGTATTCCGTGTATATCATTTTTAAAAATGATTTCACCCAATTCTNCATAAGTTTGATGATCTAGNAAGTTTAGATTATCAGCAACTCCAATNGCTGATAGGTTACCCTTCGTAAAACTGACCATCCTATCAAANATGGATAAAGCATCACGTAGTGCTCCCTCTGCTTTTTGCGCGATGAGAAAAAGAGCACTTTCTTCAAATTTTAAATTTCTATCCTGTGCTATTTTAACTAAATACGTTTGAATATCTTTTACAGAGATTCTTTTAAAATCATATACCTGACATCTAGAAAGTATTGTAGGGATAATTTTATTTTTTTCAGTGGTTGCTAAAATAAAAATCACATGCTTTGGGGGTTCTTCTAGTGTTTTTAAAAAGGCATTGAAAGCTGCTTTTGAAAGCATGTGTGCCTCATCTATGATATATATTTTGTGAGAGCCTACTTGGGGAGGGATACGCACTTGCTCATTTATTTTTCGAATGTCCTCAACAGAATTATTAGATGCAGCGTCAAGCTCAAAAATATTGAAAGCAAAATCGTCTTGGGTAGTTTGATCAAGATTTGATTTGTTAATTTGTTTTGCTAGAATTCGTGCACAAGATGTTTTTCCTACACCCCTAGGTCCGCAAAACAATAAAGCTTGAGCTAATTGATTTTTTTCTAANCTGTTTTTTAATGTTTGGGTAATATTTTGTTGCCCAACTACGTCTTCAAAACTAGTGGGTCTGTATTTTAGTGCAGAAACCATAAATGCCTCCATAACAACAAATATAAAAATCAGTTTTTGGTTTCATTCTATTGTTTTAAGATATTCCCTGCTAATTATCAACAAAAGGCTAACTTTGTGAAGCAGGCTATCTTATCGCTTTTTTTTTCGGAGAAAAGAGGAAAGTCCGGACACCATAGAGCAGCATAGCGGGTAACGCCCGTCCTTCGTTTTTACGGAGTGGACAAGTGCAACAGAAAGCAAGTACAGTTAGGCTGTAGTGAAATCAGGTAAACTCTATGCGGTGCAACGCCAAGTAGTTCTATAGTAAAGGGTAGCTCGCCCGGTGTAGACGGGTAGGCGGCTAGAATGCAAAAGTAATTTTGCATCCAGATAAATGATAAGACACGACAGAATCCGGCTTATCGGCCTGCTTTTTTTAAATAGTAAAGAATGAAAAAGTGGCACTACCGTAATTTCTTTTGGATGCAAACATTTTAAATTCAGAAAGATCAATTTTGTTAAAATGTTCTATTATTAACTGCCCCTGCGATGAAAGTCTTTTTAGTGCTAATGTGATAATATTTTCATAAGTCTTGAGATCAAATTCATAGGGTGGATCAGCAAAAATCAAATCGTATCGACCTTTATCTTCCATTAAATAAGCAAAGCAATCCTTTTGGATAATTCTAATGTCCATAGCGAGCGATTCTGCAGTAGATTGAATAAATTGAATACAATGTTTGTTTCTATCTACTGCTGTAAGTTGGGTAACTCCTCTCGAAGCAAATTCATAGCTTATGCTCCCAGTTCCAGAGAATAGATCTAAAACTGTGATTTCAGAAAATTCAATTTGATGCTGTATAATATTAAATAATGCCTCTTTCGAGCGATCTGTGGTTGGTCTTACGGGAAGTTTTTTTGGCGCTTTTAATCCTCTACCTTTATGAATACCAGATATGATCCGCATCACTCGGGTGAATTAGCAAAAAATGGAGCAGGATGTTGATCAATATCAATTTTATTGCAGATTTCACGATCCTCAAAACGAATTATTTGATGGAATTCTTTGATGGACTGATAATACGTTTTGAAAGCTGTAATTTTTCCTAAGAACACTATTTCAAATTGATCGGAAGGTAGTTTATACTGCTCTACAACAAAAAACACATAATATAAGAACTCGTCTTTATTTTGTATGCCAAAATGATTTCGAAAAATCACATAAGAGTTTTTAGTTAAATACAAATCCATTGCATCTTTCTGAAGATGAATATATAGCTGGTATTCCTTTTCTGAGAAATTGGATAGCTTATTTATCTCTCTATATAGTAAGCTGTTATAATGATATAAAGTAGCATTATTTATTTGTTGATTTAAAATTTCTAAAATTATTTTAGGATATGAATATACATTAACCTGACTCTCTTCTTTTAGTAAATCAAAATTTAGACCAGAATTTTCATCAATATTTCCCAAAATTTGCAAGTAGTTTTTGAGTAAATTTTTATCNAAAAATTTGACAGGAACAAAGGTAGAAGGTTGATGATATGAAATAATCTGAGTATCAGAAAACATCTCTTTAGGGTAAAAGTTGAGAAGTTCTTCCAAGGCTGACTCAAAATCACCAATATTCTTGGTAAAAGGAGTGAATTCTGTTCTCGAAGGTGTATAAAAAGAAAATCCATTCACAAAAAGGTGAATGGATGAGTTAGTAAGTGCTATGGACTTATTCTTGCTTGGCATCAAAAATAGTCGGCCAGTTTCCATTATTACTCACATTGTTCAACGAACCTAAAATAATCTCGGAGCCATTAACNCCATCAACAGAAACCGTTTCATTTTCTTGTCTGACTAGGTCAGAGTTTTGATCATAAAGAATAATGTTCTTTGTAACTTTNACTTCAAAAACAGGTACTTTATATCCGTTTTTATTAATAACCTCAGCGTTAATTTTAAACATACTGTCTTGGACTCCCTCGATTGGTATGNAGGCCATTCNTTTATAGCTATTGGAGTCACCAAATAAAGAATCTTTAACAGATACTGTGCCNAAGGTATCTATAACAATAACCTCACGAAGCATGTCAATNCGATAAGTTCTNTCGTATTCTAGGTANGAGGAGTCTCTTTTTTCAATAAGAGTGAAAATTCCTTCATCAATAAACTTGATAAGACTGTCAAAATTGTTTGAAAAAACACCATTAACATCTTTNTGCGCNATTTGGGCTTTACGAATATCTTTTAAACGGTNTATGACTTTTGCATAACGTTCATTTTTTATTTGTTTAAATTTAATAGGCCCACTGATAGAATCATAAATTTTGTAAGCAAAAAAAATTGATGCAATCCATAAAACGATTTGAATACCTAATTTCATTGTCTAATTTTAAATGATAAAAACAAAACTACAATTTTTTTTGAATCACAAAAGTATTTAAAATGAATTATATTTAGCCACTTGAAAGAATCAATGACTCCAAAAAAATTCTGTTCTCTGCTTGAAGCAAATTTTAGNTTTGAACCAACTGAATCCCAAAAACTATGGTTTCCAGCTATCTCAGATTTTATTTTTTCTGTTAAACCTAATATTGTTTTTTTATTAAAAGGATATGCTGGNACGGGAAAAACAACTTTAATTAGCTCGCTTGTTAAAGATATATGGAAGACAGGCTTCAAGATAATTTTAATGGCACCAACAGGNAGAGCGGCAAAGGTGATGACGGCTTACTCCAATACTTCGGCAAANACGATTCATAAGCAAATTTATTATCCAAAAGCGGAGAAAAGTGGAAAGATGAGCTTCCAATTAAAACCTAATAAATATAAAAAAACACTGTTTGTTATAGATGAGGCTTCAATGATAGGTGATGACAGACAAAACACAAAACTCTTTGAAAATGGATCTTTACTTAACGATGTTGTTCAATATGTAAGCAGAGGGGATAATTGCAAACTTCTTTTGGTAGGAGATCAAGCTCAGCTGCCGCCAATTAATTTAGATTTGAGCCC
Source organism: Flavobacteriaceae bacterium (assembly GCA_002705385.1). GTDB lineage: Bacteria > Bacteroidota > Bacteroidia > Flavobacteriales > Flavobacteriaceae > MS024-2A. The sequence continues at coordinate 11,287 of PAFO01000022.1, read as the reverse complement.
TGCTTTAGATGAGGAAGAATTACAGCAATTTCATTTTGATCAGGTTATTATTGTGGAGTTAGAGAAAGTAATAAGACAAAAAAAAGACTCAGGAATTCTTAAAAATGCAACTCAATTAAGAGTTGATCTCAACTATGGGGTTTATGATCAATTTAAATTTGATGTAAAAGGTGTGAATGATATTTTTTACACCAATAATGGNATGGATGTTTTTGAAGCNATCGAATCTGCATTTTCTGAAGGGGGTATTGATCAAACAATTTTTATTGTTAGATCTAATAAACGAGCAAATATGTACAATAAAAATATTAGAAGACGTATACTAGGTTTGGAAGAGGAATTGTCAGTTGGAGATCAGTTAATGGTTGTNAAAAATAATTATTTTTGGCTGGAGCCTGATTCAGCTCCTGGCTTTATTGCAAATGGAGATGTAATTAAAATCTTGTCTATCTATTCTCTGAAGGAGATTTATGGTTTCTNTTTTGCTGAGGTAAGTGTTAAATTAGTTGATTATTTAGACGAAAAACCTTTTGATACGGTCTTGTTGCTTANTACACTTGAAGCTGAATCTGCTTCACTNTCNTTAGAAGAAGGAAACCGTTTGTATCAAGNAGTATTGGAGGATTACTCTTCTGTTCGATCGAAGTANAAAAAATTTTTAAGTGTTAAAAAAAATCGTTTTTTTAATGCTTTGCAAGTAAAATATTCCTACGCAGTGACTTGTCATAAATCCCAGGGTGGTCAATGGGNACANGTTTTTGTTGAAAAACCATACCTTATTGAAGGACCTAACAAACATTATTTACGTTGGTTGTATACNGCGATGACACGTGCCACAAAAAAACTTTATCTTTTAGGCTTTTCAAATGATGACTTNATTAATATTGAATAATGATGGCTAATCTGTTTTCTCGAATTCTTTTTTTTAAACTTTTAAATTGGAAAATAACTGGAAGATTTCCTTCATTTCCCAAATATATTATTGCAGTGGTTCCTCATACAAGTTGGCTAGATTTTTTNCTAGGTTTATTGGTNCGAAGTATTTCAAATGAACAAATCAACTTTTTGGGTAAAAAAGAATTATTCTCCCCACTTACAGCATGGTTTTTTAGAGGACTTGGCGGAGCCCCTATAGATCGTTCTGGAAAAAGAGGTTCTGTTGAGGCTATTACTGCTGTTTTTGATGCACATGATAAATTTCGAATTGCCCTCGCTCCTGAAGGGACCCGTAAAAAAGTAAAAAAACTTAAAACAGGGTATTATCATATAGCTAAAATTCTTAAAATTCCAATAGTACCAGTTGCCTTTGATTATAAAAANAAAAAAGTAGTTATTCATCCTGTTTTTTATACAACAACAGATGAGACAAAAGATTTAGTTAACCTAGANAAACTTTTTAAAGGTGTGGTGGGATTTTCAAAAGAAAAAAGCTTTTAAGAAATTCTATTCTTTAATTTCTAATGTATGATATACATTTTGGACGTCTTCATCTTCTTCGATTCGTTCGATTAAAGATATTACATCTTCTTGTTCTTCTAAAGATAATGCTTTGGTCGTTTGAGGGATACGATCAAAACCAGAGGATAAAATTTCAAACTTTCTTTTTTCAAGTTCTTTTTGCACTTCTCCAAAACTTTCAAAGGGGGCGTAAAGTAACATCCCGTCCTCATCAATAAAAACCTCTTCAACACCAAAATCAATAAATTCTAATTCTATTTCATCAGGGTCATTACCTGAAGCATCGATTCTAAAATTACAACTATGATCAAATAAGAACTCTACTGAACCNGCTGTTCCTAGATTTCCATTCGCTTTATTAAAATAGGATCTGATATTGGCTACGGTTCGATTATTGTTATCAGTTGCAGTTTCAACCAATACAGCAATTCCATGAGCAGCATAGCCTTCAAATAAGATTTCTTTAAAATTACCAGAATCTTTGTCAGAAGCTTTTTTTATAGCACGCTCAACATTCTCTTTAGGCATGTTTGCAGCTTTTGCATTTTGAATTANTGCGCGAAGTCTAGAGTTATTAATAGGATCAGGACCTGCTTCTTTTACAGCCATAACAATATCTTTACCTATTCGGGTAAATGTTTTGGCCATTGCTGACCAACGTTTCATTTTTCGTGCTTTTCTAAATTCNAATGCCCTGCCCATATTTTTTTAATTGCGTGCTAAATTAAAAAAATAGGATTAATTACTTGTCTGCTTGATGCTCAGATCATCCAGTACATCTAAATAAGAAGGCAAGATATGGCTAGGGAGTCTATTCACTTTTGGCAGAGTAGCAATATATCGGATTGTATTGGAACTATAAACATGCTTAAAAATTCCTGGGGTATGATGTCTTCTTTTAACAATATTTTTTATAAAATCAAAATGTGAAATTAAATCTGTACTGCCTAAATGAAAAAGTCCTGTTTTTTTATGATTTATCAAATAGTGAATCTGTTGACTTAGTCTGATATCGCTGTTTACATTAATAATTGAGTTAGGAAACACTTCAATCATTTTATTATGTTTAACAGCAGTATCAATTTCAATAGTTCTAGGTGCGTTTAATCCAAAAATCATAGGAAGCCTTGCTATAATAAATTTTCCAGTTGGAAGACGCATCAATTCATTTTCTATTTTGATTTTAAAGCGACCAAAAATACTTTCAGAAAATGTTTTATCGAACTCGTAGGAGGGGTAATGTTCAAATGAATCAAAAACATTTGAAGAAGAAAGGAATAAAATTCTACAGTCACTTTTTTTAATTAATTTGATCAAAAAATCATGGGTTTCTAATTGGACATTAAACTCCCCTCTTAATGCTGAAATTATAAGTTTAGGCCTAACCTCTTTAAGTATTGANTCTAANCCTCCTTCCTCAAGATTGAAATAAAAAAAATGCTGATTATTGCGATAACCTTTAGCAGTATTATAGGTAGCAAAGGTNTTATAATAAGGAGCTAACTCTTTGTATAGGCAATTGCCTATAAACCCACTTCCTCCTAAAATAAGTATTGATTTCAATAGCTAAGATTTAATAAATGGAAGTTTGATAACCCGAGCTGGACAGTTTTTTTCTCTAATGAGAACATTGATTTTGGTCCCTGGCTTAACAAAATCAGCATCCAAATATCCCAGTCCAATTCCATTTGAAAGTGTTGGCGATTGAGTTCCTGAGCTCACTTGACCGATGATATTATTTTCATTATCTAAGAGAGTATGTCCTGATCTTGGGATAGCTCTTGATTCCATAAGAAATCCGATCAGTTTTCTAGTCGTACCATTTGTTATTTCAGCTGAAATTTGAGCCGCATTTATACAGCCTTTTTCAGGTTTACTAATCCATTTTAATCCTGCAGCAATGGGTGAACTAGTATCGTTAATCTCATTACCATACAAACAGTACCCCATTTCAGTTCTNAGNGTATCTCTTGCAGCAAGTCCGATTGGAGNAATATTGNANGCTTTACCTGCCTCAAGAATAGCTTCCCAGACTNAAGGTGCTTTTTGTGAGGGNAAATAAATTTCAATTCCACCCGCACCAGTATAACCNGTTGTTGCTATTAAAGTNTTTTCGCAACCTGCAAATTTATCTATNGTANNTGCNTAGTTGGNAAGTTCATTTAAACGANTGTTTGTAAGTATTTGCATTGCTTCTAAAGCTTTAGGACCNTGAATAGCGAGTAAGGCAGTCTCGGCACTCCGATCTTCCAATNTAGCGCCAAACGCANTATTNTGCTTCTGAATCCATTCCCAGTCTTTTAAAATATTTGAAGCATTTACAACAAGTAAATAAAGTGTTTCTTCTAAACGATAAACAATTAAATCATCTACAATTCCTCCAATCTCATTTGGAAAATAATTGTATTGTGCCTTACCTACCGAAATTTTTGAAATATCATTACTACAAACGTACTGAAGCAAAGGGAGTGCATTTGGACCAGAAATATAAAACTCACCCATATGCGAAACATCGAAAACACCAAGATTATTTCTGACAGTTAAATGTTCTTTCTTAACCCCTGTATATTGAATAGGCATTTCAAAGCCTCCAAATATGGTCATTTTTGCATTCAGTGCAACATGTATATTGTAAAGTGTAGTTTTTTTCATAAGTTCATCCAAAAATTATTATATGTCTCTAGTATTTAATTCTAAATCATATTTCACACTTTCTTTCACAGTATTCTTTTTAGCTGCATTTATAAATACCTTTGCACAAAAGTCGGAACTTTCCTTTGAATTTCATAAAAATAGACGTGTTGAATTGAGACAAAAAATGCCGAACAATAGTGTGGCTGTTTTCTTTTCATCTCCTGTCCGAAACAGAGCAAACGATGTTGATTATATCTATCATCCCGATCCTAATTTTTTCTATATGACCGGGTGGANTGAACCCCATGCAGTATTATTGNTTTTTAATGTTGCTCAAGNAGANGAGAATGGTGTNTATTACGAAAAAATATATGTGCGNGAANGAAATGCAANAAATGAAATGTGGAANGGAAAACAGTTGGGANTAGAAGGNGCAGCTAAAATGAGTTTTGATCGAGTGGAAAGNAAAAAAAAGTTTGTANAGAGNTCATTANATTTAGATCGATTTGATNCTGTTTTGATGTTTGATTTTAAAAANGATGTGCGTGATGATAANAGTGATTCCAGTGANCTGTTCGANCTACAGCAGCACTTTAAAGATGCGATTAACTATCCCGATAATTTCAACCCTGAACGCTATAGACTNTANCAAAAAATTAGAACTNCCAAAGTAGATGAGGCANCAAATATCAAACGNATGATTTCGTATTATGCTTCNCAAGANGAAACAGTGATNGAAGATCCTATAATTAAAAAATTTTTANATTCTCAAGAAGNGAATTCACTTGTTGATCTGCAAANAAGAACAGCCNACCTNACGCGTGATTATAATTTTGACATCGATNANCTTTCCNATTTGATGGCAAGTTTGAGAGAGAAAAAACAGCCNGAAGAACTTTCATTACTCAAAAAAGCAATTCAGATTTCAGCCCAAGGACAAATTGAAGTTATGAAAGCNATTCATCCCGAAATGACAGAGNGAGAAGTTCAAGGAATTCATCAANTAGTTTANAANAAGTATGGTGCAGCTCATGANGGATATCCTTCAATTGTTGGTGCAGGTNATAANGCCTGTGTTTTACATTACATCACTAATGANAAAAAAGATNTCNAAAATCAACTAATTTTAATGGACTTAGGAGCAGAATATAATGGTTATACAGCTGANGTGACAAGAACAATCCCTGTCTCAGGGAAGTTTAGCCCAGAGCAGAGGGCTTTATATGAAATTGTATATAATGCNCANAATGCGGGAATTNATGCTGCNCAAAAAGGTGCTAGTTTTAGAGCTATAGCNNATGCNGCAAATAAAGTTGTTGAAAAAGGATTACTTTCCCTNGGCNTAATAAATAANCCAGANGAATATAGGCGNTATTTACCCCATGGTGTTTCTCATCATATTGGTCTNGANGTNCACGATCCTGGNTTGTATGAAANTCTTGATACCAATATGGTTATTACTGTAGAACCAGGNATTTATGTNCCTAAAGGTAGTCCATGTGACCCTAAATGGTGGGATATTGGAATTCGTATTGAAGATGATATNCTTATTACAGATGAGGGTCCTGTAAATTTGTCAGCNGCGGCTCCANGAGCNTGGGAAAAAATTGAAAAACTNATGAGNGAGAAGAGTCCNTTAGANGATTTTAAACTNCCTGAATTAGNAATTGATTAGCNNTNTAAAAAGAAATTCTTNAATGATTTATAATCNTTAATAGGAATACTTAGCTTTNTTTTATNNAGAATTTTTTCAACTTGTTTTGGAGGATCNAGTTTGATTTTTANTGTGGNTTCNACCGTAGGNGCAAANTTNACAGGATGAGCNGTTTCAAAGAATATCCCCTGAGTNGNTTCATCTCNTAACTGATCTAAATACGCTTTAAGTCCAAGATAACTCACNGCTCCATGTGGNTCNGNAATATATTTACTTTCACTNTAGATCTCTNTCATTGCTTTTCTGGTTTGGGNNTCAGTNTAAGCATANCCACTTATTACTTTTTTCATNTTNTGAAAATCGTTATTGAATAATTTTTGAATACGAATAAAATTNCTCGGATCTCCAACATCCATNGCATTCGAAATAGTAGAAACTGATTTTTTAGGCTCATAACTTCCTGAATATAAATAGTTTGGAACTGTATCATTGATATTTGTACTGGCAATAAAGTGTTTGATTGGGAGTCCCATTTTGAAAGCGACTAGACCGGCACACAGATTACCAAAATTCCCACTGGGAACAGAAATGATAAGGTCTTTATGGGGGTTAGGTCTATTTTTATAAGCAATAAANTAATAAAACATTTGTGCTAACCAGCGTGCAATATTNATTGAATTNGCNGAAGTTAACTCNACATTTTCTGTNATTTCAGGGTCNATAAANGCTGATTTGACCATATTTTGACAATCGTCAAAAGTTCCATCTACTTCTAGGGCAGTAATATTTTCNCCNAGAGTNGTNAGTTGCTTTTCNTGTACNTCACTTACTTTTCCTTTNGGGTAAAGGATCACTACATCAATTCCTTNAACTTTAAAAAATCCATCAGCAACAGCTCCTCCTGTATCTCCAGAAGTTGCAACAAGTATNGTAAGATTTTGCTTTTCTTTTACTTCATNTGCGTAAGCGAGACAACGNGCCATAAAGCGTGCACCAANATCTTTAAATGCNAGGGTNGGTCCACAAAATAATTCTAAACTGGCAATGGAATTGGTTATAGGAATTATTGGAAAATCAAAATTTAAAGTATCNTNAATNATTGACTTTANNCGCTCCTTAGGGATATCATTTCCAATAAAAGGTTGTATTGNATTGAANGCCAATTCGTGATTANTNAGGTTGGGGATATTCTCTATAAAATCTNGTGAAAGTNAAGGAATTGTTTCGGGAAAATACAAACCACGATCTGGAGCAAGNCCTTTTCTAACAGCTTTAAGAAAACCAACGGTNGANGAGTTATAATTTAAACTATTATATTTCATTCTCTTCTCAAAACTTTGATTCCTTTTGTATTTATTTCTGATANNTGTAATTGATACTCTAAATTTATTTTTTNGTATANAGCCNCCATTGCAGCTCCNACTTTTTCAGCNGTNTCTCTTCCTNTAGAAAGNGCATAAATAGANGGGCCAGAACCAGAAATACCACTTCCAAGAGCTCCAGCGTTTAAAGCNGATTGACGAGTTTCTTCAAATTTTGGGATCAACATCGCCCGATATGGTTCGATNACTTTGTCCTCAATGCTTCGAGANAGTAATTCATAATCATTTGTATACAAAGCGCTTATGAATGCCCCAAGGTTTCCCCATTGCTCTGTTGCCTTATTAAGTGGAATTGTTGTTTTTAAAATAGCTCTTGAGTGAAGCGTTTTCAACTCAATTTTTGGATGAATAATTGTAGCAATTAACTCCGATGGATTAGGAAGCTTTACTGCATCTAAANTATGGTTACTTCTAACAAGTGTAAAACCGCCTAAAAGCACAGGCGCAANATTATCAGCATGAGCTGCACCACTTGCAAGAGCTTCTCCTTCNATAGCAAAGCGAATTAATTCGNTTCTTGTGTAAGGAGAACCAAGTAGTTCATTAATACCAAATACAGCACCTGCTGCACTAGCAGCACTACTTCCAATTCCACTTCCAGGGTTAATTTTTTTATTTATGTCTATTTGAAATCCAAANTCACTATGAGTCTCTTTCAATAAAGCGAGTCCTGCAACAGTGGCAACATTTTTTAAGGGATCCATAGGTAGATTTTGTCCCGTTACCTTACCTATTGTAACTCCAATGNTNTTTGTCTTTGAAACTCGCATTATATCACCTATAGAACCTAAACAGAAGCCTAGNACNTCAAAACCGCAAGACACATTTGCGACACTTGCGGGAGAAAAAAGTTCAATTTGATTCATGATTATGTCTTTCCAATTCTGATNATATCTCCAAAAATTCCACCTGCAGTAACTTCTGCACCNGCGCCNGCACCTTTTACTATAAGAGGCTGATTTTTATAACGATTTGTATAAAATAAAATNATATTATCACTCCCTTCTAAATTGTAAAAATCATGGGTTGGATTAATCTCTTGAAGCCCAACACTTGCTTTTCCACCCTCTAACTGTGCAACATATTTAAGGCGGCAATTTTTGTNTTTAGCTTTTNTCAAAATGGACTGAAAATGAGATTCGTATTTTTTCAANGATTCAAAGAAGNCNTNATTAGTTNTGGNATCCAATACTTCTTTAGGGAGGAANGATTGGTTTTCAATATTTTCTAAATCAAGTTCAAAACCACTCTCACGTGCAAGGATTAAAATCTTTCTTGCNACATCAACACCNCTCAAATCTATTTTTGGATCAGGTTCNGTNNAGCCTNCNTCTTGNGCAGCTTTAACTACATNTTCAAAACTATTATCAGGAGTAAAATTATTGAATACAAAATTCAAACTTCCAGATAATATTGCTTGTATTTTATGTATTTCATCCCCGGATGCAATTAAATTATTTAGAGTATCAATCACTGGGAGTCCAGCNCCNACATTTGTCTCAAAAAGGAATGGAGTTCCAAATTTTCGTGCTGTTTTTTTAAGTTCTTTGTAATTAGAAAGCGAACTAGCACATGCTATTTTATTGCAAGTAACTACCCCNATATTATTTTTCAAAAAGCGATTGTATTCACTNGCAATTTCCNTNTCAGCTGTNTTGTCAANGAAAATACTGTTCCTTAAATTTAGTTTTTTAATATTATCAAAAAAAACTTNACGATTTGCTTTTAAATTACTTTCATTAAGTTTTTGTTTCCAATTATCTAGNTNAATTGGAGTTTGAGANAGAATCATTTTNTTNGAGTTNGANAGNGCNATGACTCTAATTTTTAATCTAAGATTTTCTAGTAGGAATTCTTCTTGTTGACTAATTTGTTCTAACAATTTACTTCCTACATTACCAACCCCAGTAATAAATAAGTTTAGTTCTTTAGTTTGAGTTTCAAAAAAACTTTCGTGAATTGTATTTAATGATTTTTGAGTATTTCGTTCATCGATTATAATGGAAATATTTCGCTCAGANGCCCCTTGAGCAATCGCCCTTATATTGATATTGTTTGCCCCTAAACTGCTGAATAATTTACCACTTATTCCCTGATGNTTTTTCATNTCNTCACCGACTACAGCAATATTTGTCATGTTTAATTCTACCTTGGCTGGTTCCACTTTTGAGCGATTGATTTCAAATTCAAATTCTGAATCAATTGCTTTTTTTGCTTCAGCTGCATCTTTCATCCGAACTCCGATACAGATGGAATGCTCTGATGANGCTTGAGTNATCATAATNATATTNATNNTTTTTACAGATAAACATTCGAATAANCTNTTTGAAAANCCNGGTATACCAATCATTCCGCTTCCTTCTAGATTGATTAATGCAACTTTTTCAATATGACTGACNCCTTTTACTACNGTTCCATTTCCTCCTTNAGNNGTTCCNTTTTTATCAATTNTTGTACCTTGAGCNGAGGGATNAAAGGTNTTTTTTATCAAGATTGGGATTTCTTTTTCGATNAAAGGTTGAAGTGTTGGNGGGTAAATAACTTTAGCTCCAAAATGTGATAGTTCCATTGCTTCNTGATATGAAAGTCTTGGAATAGGNAGNGCTTGTGAAACTAAATTNGGATTAGCTGTAAACATTCCNCTTACATCTGTCCAAATTTCAAGTTNAGTNACATTGAGATAATTAGCTAAAAGTGAAGCNGTATAATCCGATCCTCCTCTTCCNAGTGTGGTAATTTTACCGTTTTCATTACTGGCAATAAAACCTGGGATTAAAATTATTTTATTTGAAATTGCAGAAGNAAATGCATNNCATGCTTCNTTACTTCTTTCATGATTAACTANCTCGCGNTCATTNAATTCNTGAGTGAACAAAAGNTCNCGTGAATCTTTTAAAACAATGTCAAGACNNAAGTTTTGAAGTATATGAAAAATAATTTTGCTTGAGAGGATTTCTCCAAAGCTGGAAATNTTAGCNATACTATAAGGGGTGAGTTCTCNNAAATTGTAAATGGATTCTAAAATNTCTTCTAGGCTATTGAGTTGAGATTTTAAAAAACTGATNATTTCACTTTGGTTAGTTACTGGAATAAAGTGNAGAATTAGAGTTANGTGTCTTTTCTCAATTACNTTAATAGTATCTTGAAATTCANTNTTACCCNTACTGGCTTNTTCTGCCATTTCAACAAGAATNTTGGTTATTCCTCCNAGGGCTGAAACCACGACAATTTGTTGNTCTTTTTTAGAATTCTTAATAATCTCAANNACATGAGATAGACTCTGNGAATCAGCAACTGAAGTGCCACCAAACTTTAAAACTTTCATACTATTATTTTCACCNAAAAAAAATTNNACTAAAGTGTGTGNNNTTTAAAAACAGCCCAAAAATAGTACTATTTGCCTAGGGNAGAAAACAAATACTCAATAAATAAAGACNTTACTCTNGCTAAGAGAAANGTCTTNTGTTNANNAGAAATGTNTTTTTAAGANGGNGCTTCAGTTTTTTGATTGATTTCCAGCTCNAANGATTCGCCNNCGTCGTTNCTATTTACAACGATNTTGTCTCCTTCTTTTAACAAGTTGTTAACTACGTGTTCAGCAATCAAATCTTCAACATGCTTTTGAATCGTTCTATTGAGTGGTCTTGCTCCATATTTTTTATCAAAACCTTTTTCTGACAAAAAATCTTTTGCATTTTCTGAAATTGAAATTTGATATCCAAGTTTTTCAATTCTTAGTATAAGAGACTTTAGCTCTATATCAACAATTTTGCGTATATCTTTTTGTTCCAAAGAATTGAAAATAACAATATCATCGATTCTATTTAGAAATTCAGGTGAAAACGTCTTTTTTAATTCTTTTTCGATAACGCCTTTTTCAATATCTGACGATTGTGCTTTTTGGGAAGCTGTTTCAAATCCAAGTCCTCTTCCGAAATCTTTCAACTGGCGCGCGCCAATATTTGAAGTCATTATAATAATTGTATTCTGAAAATTTACTTTCCTTCCCAAACTATCAGTTAGAAATCCATCATCTAAGACTTGAAGCATCATATTAAAGATATCAGGATGTGCTTTTTCAACTTCATCAAGTAAAATCACAGAATATGGTCTTTGCCTTACTTTTTCACTTAACTGTCCCCCTTCTTCATACCCTACA
>PAFO01000021.1 GCA_002705385.1 Flavobacteriaceae bacterium | reverse complement strand
TAAAGTTTTTGAAAAAATAATTGCTTTTGAATCTGGAGCAAAAACTAGTGTTAGCCCTAAGGCAACTGCATTAGAATTGGAAGCTTATTTTTTCGAGATTTTAGATAATTATGATGAAGAAAAAGTCTATCCAAGTGATATAAANAAGATTTTGAAATGGTACAATCTATTATTATCAAAAAAATTGATTACACTCCCAAAATTAAAAAAGACATCAACAGAGGAAGTNAAGGATAAGAAAAACGAAACTTCNTNGNAAAAATGAATTCAAAAGAAACCAAATTAAAGGCATTTAGTCGTTTGTTAAATATTATGGATGATCTTCGAGAACAATGTCCGTGGGATAAAAAACAGACCTTTGAAAGTTTAAGNCATCTNACAATTGAGGAGACATATGAGTTAGGAGATGCTATTTTAAAGAATGACTTATTGGAAATTAAAAAGGAATTGGGAGACTTACTTTTNCATATCATTTTTTATGCAAAATTAGGTAGCGAAGAAAATGCATTTGATATAGCAGATGTTGCGAATGAGATTTGTGAAAAATTGATANACAGGCATCCTCANATTTATGGTTCTATTTCTGTTNAAGATGAACACGAGGTTAAAAAAAANTGGGAAAAAATNAANTTAAAAGAAGGAAAGAAAAGTGTTTTAGAGGGAGTTCCTAATACACTTCCAGCTTTGGTNAAATCTCAACGAGTTCAAGAGAAAGCAGCTGGTGTTGGTTTTGACTGGGACAANAAAAAGCANGTATGGGATAAATTTAAAGAGGAGCTAAAAGAATTAGACNAAGCGCTTGATTCAAAAAAAGAAGATGCAATAGAAGATGAGTTTGGAGANGTTTTATTTTCCTTAATCAACTATGCACGCTTTATAAAAGTTAACCCAGAAACTGCTTTAGAGCGAACTAATAAAAAGTTTATAAAACGATTTCAANATATAGAATCTATGGCAAAAAAAAGTAATCGATCAATTGAAAATTTAACTTTAGTTGAAATGGAATCTTATTGGAAGCAAGCTAAAAATCAATCTGTTTCTGACTCCTGATTTTCTTCAATTTCATTATCTTTTCTGATTACTTTCTGACTTTCTATTTCCATCTGAGTTTTATCAATTTGCTTTAAACGAATATATTCTTCCTGAGCTTTATCAATTTTAGTTTGACAACTTTTAATTTGTTTTTCAACATTTTTGAACAGTGGATTTTCAGAACTGGAGTGACTAAAAAACTCAAGATTATTTTGCAATTGGGTTAGCTCTGTTTTATGTTTACCTATAGAGGATTTAACTTCAATAAGCTTTTTTTGAAGTTTATCTGGATCATTTTGTAATAAAATAGAATCTAATTTAAATAAAATCTTTTTCTGGGCCTTTTTATCCAAACAGACCTCTCCAACAATTTTAGTTAATTTACTGGTATACTTTCTATTCAACTCAAACTCTATTTGACCGCCAATTTTTGGTATAGCATTCCAACCCTCAAATGATTTAGTTAATTCAATTGAAAGTTCTTCTGGGTCTTGAGTAAATTTAGAGGTATTCAGATCTTCGATTGCAGCCATTTTTTCTTTTTTCAGTTCTTCTTGTTCAGGTCTTAAATATTGATAACCTGATTTAATTCTGTCAAAAAACTCTTTGTGAATAACTGAAAAATCTGACCACAATGAATTATCTAATTTCCTTGGAACAAATCCAATACNTTTCCATTCTTTTTGAATGTTTTTCATTTCTTCAACTTTACTATCCCATTCAGAATCATTTAGTAAGTTTTTTGATTTTGAAATCAAGTCTTTTTTTGCTTCGATATTTTGGCTAAATTCTTTCTTTTGATGTTTATAAAATATATTTTTCTTCTGCATAAAATTTCTACCTATTTCACGAAATTCCTGCCATGTTATCTTACTTTCTTTGGATGGGACATAGCCAATATTTTTGAAGGTTTCTCTTAATTCATTAAATTNTTTAAGAGTATTTTGCCAACTATTGTGGTTTTTTGGTTCATTTTCAGTAAGATTTTTCATTTCCTTGAGCATTGCTTTCTTCTTCTCAAGATTTTCTTTCATTGCACCTGAGACATCTTTTNGATATTCTTGTCTTCTTNTTTGAATTGTCTTTGTTGCCTTTTGAAATCGGTTCCATAAAGCNTCACGATGCTCTTTNGCAACAGGGCCTAAATCGTTTTTCCAAAGTTGATGAAGGGTGTTTAGATCACGACTGGCACGCATTATATCTNGAAGGTTTTTAAGTGCTTCAGCTNGTTCTATAATTTTTAACTTTTCTTCATAATTNTGTTTAAAATCTAATTCCCTTAGCTCTCTATTTAAATGAAGAAAGTCATAAAAACGTTCAACGTGATGTTTGAATGTTTCCCAAAGATTTTGATTTTCTGCACGGGATACAGGGCCNGTATTATACCAGCTTTCCTGAAGAGTTCTAAACTTTTTGTAAATAGTATTGATNTTTTTATCAGCACTTATAAGACCCTTAATTTCTTCAATTATAGCTTTTTTACGCTCTAGATTTACTTTNTGAGAAGCTTCTTGTTCTTTGTAATGAGNACGTTTTTTCTTTCTGTATTCGTATCCAATTTGATCAAACTGTTTTTTGTATTCAGGTTTGTAGAAAAAGTCTATCTCGTTTCCACCTCCATCAATAAATACCTTTTTATTAGCCTCAACGTCTTTATGGAATTTTTCTTCAAATAGACGATTTATATTTCGAATTTGAGTTTGATTTCTCAACCATTGATCGCCTGTGGAAATTCTTGAAAAAGCTTCTATGAGTTCTTGAATATTAAACTTACTGTAGTCTATTTCTGAAGCTTTATCAGGAGAGATTGTAGTTTTTTTTACTCTATTCTCCTCTTGTTTTGTCTCTATTTCAGTAGTAGATTCTTGGGTTTTGTCCTGAATTTTTTGATCAGCAATTACTTCAGTAATGATTTCTTCATTTAGGGTTGTTTCTCCCTGATCAAGGTTATCTATGTTTTGCGGCTCTTTAGTTTCCTCCGCACCAGGCTTTTGGCTTTTCTCTCCCATTTTGAATTATGTATAAATACAAATAATATACATTTTTTTCAATTCTAAAAATAGAATTATTAAAATTAGTTTATTCATTCCATAGTTCCCAAGATTTTTCAGCTTGATAGACGAGCATTTGATAACCATTAATTGTCTTTGAACCCTGAACCTTTGCCTTTTTCATAAAGACCGTTTCACTAGGATTATAGATCAAATCAAAAAGGAAATGGTTTGGATTCAAAAGTTCATATGGAATCGAAGGCGCTTCATTAATATTTGGGAATGTACCCAAAGGGGTTGTATTAACAATAAGTTGTGTATTAGCGATTACTTTATTATCTAATTTATCATATGTCAACTGATTTCTTTTAGCATTTCTTGAAACAAATATAGCCTCACAGTTTAATGATTCCAAAGCGTATTGAACAGCACTCGAAGCCCCACCTGTTCCTAAAATCAAAGCTTTTTTAGGAATAGATTCAATTTTTTCTGTGAGTGCTTTTTTAAAACCTATATGGTCGGTATTGTGACCAACTGTTTTGCCTTCTTTATCCCATACTATTGTATTAACTGCTCCTATTGCTTTTGATTCTTCAGAGAGACGATCTAAAAAAGGAATAACTTTTTTTTTGTAAGGTATGGTAACATTTAAGCCACAAAGATGAGGTTCGTTAATAAGGATTTTTTCAAAACCCTCTAAAAGGGGTAAGTCAAAATTGACATAACTGTGATTGGCTAGATTTTGAGTAGAAAATTTATTTGAAAAATAATTTCTTGAAAATGAATATTCAATATTTTTTCCAAGAAGACCAAATCGTTTAGGATTTTCTTTTTTTGTCATAATAATCCAATAAAANCAATANAATTATCCCTAAAATGAATGTTAAAATTACAATATAGGTATTAAACTCANTAAAATCTGGTAGAAAATAGNGATAATTTANAATCTCTGGAGTTCCAACGCTATTTGTNATTAATTCACCNTTGNTNTCATANAGGTATTGTTTTTCTTTCCAAGGATATACAAGTNTGAGTGTTCCCNNAATAAATCCTATAATACTTACTAGAGTANAGTTGGGATGTTTNTCTAAGACCAATTTGATTATGTTTGAAAATAATATTAAACCAATAAGAGACCCACCAGCAAATACAAGCATAATAAGAATTAAGCGACTNTTTATAGGATCATTTAAGATTGAGAAATCCCAAACTAAGGTTGCTGAAAGAAATTGAAAAAGAGCATTTACAGCATCAACTAGTAACAAATTATAGTTTCCTAAAATTAATAATAGAAATGAGCCAGACAAACCTGGAATAGTCATTCCAGAGACACTTATTATACCACAAAAAAAGACAAAAAGAAGTTTATCGTTTTCAGAAATTGGTTTGGCAAAACTGAGACTTAAGCCCATAAAAAAACCTAAAATTAAAAATCCAAAAAGGTTTTTATTCCAATAAGGTACTTGTTTTATTACGAGATATAAAGAAGCTAAAATCATTCCTAGAAACCAGCCCATAACAACTGTTTCATTTTTGCTCAGAGCATAATCTAAAAAAAGTGATATACTAAAATAACTTATCAATACGCCTCCGAATAGTGTGAATAAAAAAGAGGCATTGGTGTAGTTCCAAAATACTTTTATTCTTCCTGTAAAAAAAAGCTTTGCTGCTATAAAATTGAGACGTTGAAAGGAATTAATCATTTCTTCATAAAATCCTCCCACTAAAGCTACAATTCCTCCGGAAACTCCAGGAACTTTATTTGCTGCACCCATCATGATTCCTTTTAAAATCAAAAAAATGACTTCAATAGGGGTGCGTTTTTTTTGAAAGGTTTTCATTTTATTATAAGTATTTTCACTCTTTCAATAAGAAAAAGAATCCCAAAACCTATGCTCATCCATAAAATAACTGTTGTTACTTGAGGATTACCTACAAATTGATCAGGAAGAACCGCATGGGTTTCTTTGAAAGGATCACTAATAGTATTTTGCCAAGGCCAAATCTTGTGTAAAGCTCCAATCATTAAGCCAACTAAAAAAGCAATACTTTTTTCTGGGTATCGTATTAAAAGCCAACTTAAAGACTTTGAAAATACTTTCAGACCAACTATTATTCCTAAAATGAAAATTCCTAATATACTGGCTGTTTTGATAAATTGAGCCTGGTTAAAATTAACAACTAAATCTTGGGCAAGACGAACATTAGAGAGAATTGTCTTATAAACACCCATTACGACCAAAATATATGCACCGGATAGCCCTGGCAAAATCATTGCTGAAATTCCAATGAATCCAGAGAGAAATAGATACCAAAGATTAGTATGATTTTCACCGCCATTCAGTTGAGTAACTAAGAATGAAATTAGGGCTCCAATAGCTAAATATAAAAGGTTAAGAAAGTTGAAAGACAATTCTGATTTAAATAGATAAATAATACTCGCAACCAACAAACCAAAGAAAAATGACCACAATGCTAAAGGTTCATTTTTAATTAACCATTCAAGTATTCTAGAAAAGATTAATATACTTGAGAAAATTCCGCCAAAAACAGCTAATAAAAATGGGCCATTAATTTTTTTCCAAGTGGCTTTAATTCCCTCTTTTCTTGCAAATTTTAAATTATAAAAAGAGACGTTATTAATACTCTCTAAAAACTCTTTGTAAATACCTGTAATTAGTGCCAATGTTCCACCCGAAACTCCAGGGACTAGATCTGCAGCTCCCATGAGCATACCTTTTAAGTAGAGGATTAAGTAGCGCATCACTTAGAAGAGTTAGAAAACAAAGGTAGAAAACCCTTAGGAATTATGTAGGTTGCAGCTTTAAAATTGGTCAAAAGAAGGGAAAAGTTTAGAAAGCTCAAGCAATTCCTCACTGCTGAGTTGTTCTCCGCTTAAAAAATAGCGCGCCTCACTTTTTTTACCTAATTCCATACTGCATCCACCTAATCTATGGATAAGACTCTTGCTTTCAGGGAAGGATTTGTATACTTCATTTGTTATTTTATATGCTTTCCCCCAATTTTTTAATTGCAAAAGGAGGTCAATGTGTTTTATCAAAATAGGTAATTCAAAAACCCCCAAATCATATAATTTTTGATAAGCATTTAGTTCATTTTGAAACTGATTTAAAGATTTATAAATCATTGTTCCTTTTTTCCAAAGGGTAACAGATTCACTATTTATTTCGAGGGCGCTCTTAAAATAATATTTTGCTTTTTTGTATTGGCCTTGGGCCATGTAATATTCAATTAATTTAACCCAACTATTTTCATTACTTGGTTCAAGATGAATTGCCTTGAGATAATGCTTTATTGCAAGTACATTATTACCCAATTTTTCATGACATCTTCCAATACTTTGAAAAACGAAAGCGCTAGGATCATTGGTTTTTAATGCGATTTCATAATTATCAATAGCTTCGTTGATCCGCCCCATTGTCTCTAAAAGCTTTCCTTTTTCGATATAGGCACCAGTAAAGTTGTCATCACTGATAATGGCAAAGTCAAATGCTGACAAAGCTTCNTTTTGATTCCCTTTTTTNAGAAGTACTAACCCCAATTGATGCCATGCTACTTCGCTGTAGGGGATTATTTCTAATATTTCGTTAAGANCAAGAATTGATTCTTCATTTTTNTNNAGNTGNTCATAACTNTAAAGCAAATTATANAGTGCTGANTAATCCAAGGGATTNTCTTCAATACAATTTTTGAAAAAGTAAGAGGCTTCATCAAATTCTTCTGCCAAAAGGTGTTCCATACCAAGNAGATTCCANATTTCCGANGNNTCNTTAGANAGTTCTAAAGCTTTATTTANGAATTTAATTGAAGATTTGTGATCTCCNTTTTTTGATGCAATATTNGCTTTTTGAAGTGAAATTTCTTCATCTAGTGGATTTAATTTTTCAACGTAATCTAACAATTTTAGTGCTGAATTATATTTTTCTTCNAAAATGANGATTTCNCTTTGGAGCAATAAAAGCTCATTTGAGTCAGGATGTTGTTCTAATCCCATTTTTANGGCTTTTTTTGCTAATTGATTNTCNCCAAATCCCAGATAATGAACNACNATGTCTTCAAACTCTTGTGCATCAAAAAAATAGATANNATTTGTTTTGAGCATTTGCTCAAACTTAGTAATAGAAGATCGNGTCTCNTCAGAATTATAATTTANCATAGAAACTTATAAANNCTTACTNANNTAAAATTAGTTTGTAGAACGACTTGAATTGTATTTACCTTGGATTGTTTTTAACAATTTAATTAACATCCTATTAATTCATCAAGTACAGATTTAAGAATGTTACATCCCTTTTTAATTTCTTTTTCAGAGATAGTTAATGGGGGAGTAATACGAATTGCTTTCTTTTCCCATAGAAGCCAGAANAGTATTAACCCTTTATCAATTGATTTTAGAACTACNTGATTGGCAATTTCAGGNTTTTTGAAAANCGGTGCAAGCATTAATCCAACTCCNCGAATTTCTTGAATNNATGGATGCATTAATTCTTTCCTAATCAATGCTTCTTTNNATTTAATTTTATTCATNANNTGGCTTTCACGGATNGTTCTAAGTGTNGCTAAAGCAGCNGAAGTAATTATCGAATTTCCNCCAAAAGTTGTAATATGTCCTANTTTAGGATGCTCTTCAAGNAACTNCATNAGNTGATGNGATGCAGTAAAAGCTCCNATNGGGAGACCCCCACCCATACCTTTTCCCATNACAACAATATCGGGCTTTACGTTAAAATGTTCAAAACCAAAGAATTTTCCTGTTCNTCCAAANCCAGGTTGAATCTCATCTAGTATTAGAAGTGCNCCNACNGCCTCACAACGATCTTTCNCTTTTTTTAAAAAGTCNTTTTTAGGTNAAATAAAACCGGCTCCTCCTTGAATCGTTTCTAAAAGTACAGCCGCAGTTTTATTGGTAATCAGCTTTAAGTCNTCTTCTGAATTGAAACGAATAAATCTTGTNTCTGGAAGAAGCGGACGAAACCTTGTCTTTTGATATTCTGAACCGAGAAGACTCAAAGCCCCATGGGTACTTCCGTGATAACTTTGATGAGCACCAATTAATTCACTTCTACCTGTAGCTCGTTTAGCGAGTTTTAATGCTCCTTCAATGGCTTCAGTACCAGAATTTGTAAGATAAACTGACTCTTGATTCTCTGGAAGTAACTCGATAAGCTCTTTGCATAAATTAACCGCTGGAGCTTGGGCAAACTCTCCATAAACCATTACATGAAGATATTTTTTACTCTGTTTTCTTATAGCTCTTGTTACTTTAGGATGGCAATGCCCTAGACTACATGCAGAAACTCCAGAAACAAAATCAAGATATTTTTTTCCATTAGTATCAGTGATATAAACCCCTTTAGCTTTTGCAACACTTATTCCGAGTGGATTTGGTGTTGTTTTTGCTTGGTATTTTAAAAAATCATCTTTTAGCATGTAGACTATTTTTATGGCTTTACAATTACTGAATCTTCTTCTTCTCCTTCTGGGTATTGAAATTTTAAAATCTCTGAAAACTGTTCTTCTTTGTCATTTTCATCAAATAGATCTTCAATTGTTTCAGGGCGTTGTAAAATTCGCCAGATAAAGCCTTTTAAAGTTCGATCATTTTCAGGAAGTTCATTCTCAGGAAACACATTGCCATTTGGGCTTACTAAAAAAGTAATATCATCAATTTGTCCATCAACAAACCCCATTTTTAGTGCACTACAAGTTGTTTTATCAATTCCTATCAACTGAAGGTCTTCATCGTTATAGAGGTAATAAACCATTTCGTTATTTTTTGTAATGATTATATTATCTAATTTACTTTCCTTAAAAGCACCTCTTAAAAGCCCTCCTTTAATTTGTTGGTATCCATCTTTACTCAATGTGTCTTTTTCAATAATAAAGACCCTTCCGTCAATCTTTANGGAGTCTAANTTTCTTGTTTGTGTATTGGATAACAATTGAATTTCATCCCCTGTCATCTGGCTTTTNTCAAACCACAAAANNGGGTTNTTTTTAGTATNATCTTGCTCTGTAAATACCTGCTCTTGCTCTTTGGTGAGCGGTTTTTTAAGTAGTTTTGTAAGACCTATTGATTCATCTAGATACAAAGAATCTGAACGACCTCTGATGTCGCTTTTAAGAATCCTAACATCATAATAGGCACGCAGGATACGCTTTTCCTCTGGGCCAGTGGCTACTAAAGTATCTGAGTGTATGAATAATGAATCTTGATNTATAATNTTTATAGCCATAGCTCTTCGAGTTATNATGGCAGAATCTTTTTCTTTAAAAATTTCACCNTAATGTCCNGTAATAATTGAATTGTTAANTGTGTCAACAATACTGATATTTTTAGTCGCTGCAGCGTAATTACTGTCACTTTCAAAATAAAGGCTGTCGCCTTTGATAATTTTATTATCGTAAAACAGTGTAGCATTTTNTTTGAAAATACCCTTTTCCCGTTCCATATCATAAAATCCTCGTTCNCATAAAATTGTATATGCATCACCTTTAATTTTAGAATTTCCATATAAATATGCTTGATTACTCTCTGTAAAATAATCNAGTNGTTNAGAGTTTACNATNTAGTNAGGATTATTNATAGTCACATCTGATATAAATCGATATTTTTTTTGNTTNATAAAATACTGACCCTGATTACTTGTNAGTGTNCTAGTACTGTCNACAATTATTCCTGGAGTATTNTAAAATNCCTTTTCGTTGANACGATCTAAANTTAGCACCTCTGTTCTNAAANTCATATCTGGTCGCTCNAGGTATACATTACCTTCAGCGTAAGCTNTTTTTGTTTTTCCTTCGTATTCAATTNTTTTACANGTCATTCGTAAACTATCACCTTGAGTAAATATCACGTCACCTNTAGCTTTGAAATAGTTTTTTTTCTTGTAAAAGTAAGCTTGGTCTGATTCAATAAGCGCTCCATCGTGATATAANATCACTCTTTTTCCATCCGATTTAAAAAGNATATTGGCATCTGGANANCGTTCTTGATCTTGAGTAGAACCTCCNGCTTGACGNATCTGAATGATTTTNGATTCTTGAGCTNAAAGANTTCCTAAAAAAAATTGAGCAATCAATACTGAGATANTACAAAATGAAGACTTCATTTGGNTTNAGTTATCTGTAGATCGTTTGTGCTCGATCAGGTCCTACAGAAACAATTTTAATTGGTGTTTCCAATGCNTTTTCGAGNTATTCAATATAATTGATGAAATTTTGAGGGAATTGAGAAAATTCAGTCATTTGAGTAAGATTCTCTTTCCAGCCTNCTAATTCTTCGTAAACGGGTTTNATATCTTCATCTGAAANGTCATAAGGTAAGTAGTCCTGAANNCCTTGTGAAGTTTGGTAACTTNTACATANTTTAATTTTATCAAATCCAGACAACACATCNCCCTTCATCATCATCAGTTGAGTAACTCCATTNATTTTNATGGAATATTTTAATGCCACTAGATCNATCCATCCACAGCGTCTTNAGCGGCCAGTTGTAGCGCCGAATTCATTTCCTACNCGGCCCATGGTTTNACCATCTTCATNGAAAAGTTCAGTNGGGAAAGGTCCACTACCTACTCTTGTTGTATAGGCTTTGAAAATTCCAAATACATCTNTTATTTTNTTTGGAGNAATTCCAAGNCCAGTGCAAGCTCCTGCAGCTGTAGTAGTNGANGAGGTTACAAATGGATAGGTTCCNAAATCTANATCCAATAATGATCCTTGGGCTCCTTCTGCTAANATTTTTTTACCAGCTTTTTGTGCTTNGTGTAAATAATGTTCACTGTCAACAATTTTGAATTTCNTCAGTGCTTCAATACTTTTAANGAAAANGGCTTCCATTTCATCTAAGTTTAATTCATGACTANTCTNAAANCTCTTCAGAATTTCTAAATGTTTTTTNGTAAGCTTTTGATATTTTTCATTCCAATNTGAAGNAAAAATATCTCCTACNCGNATACCATTTCTACCNGTCTTATCCATGTAGGNAGGNCCAATTCCCTTAAGTGTTGACCCTATTTTNGCTTTTCCTTTTGCNGTTTCTGAAGCAGCATCTAGAAGTCGATGTGTAGGCAGGATTAAATGCGCTTTTTTTGAAATCAATAATTTTTCATCAAATTTNATTCNGTATGGNGCTANGTTTTCAATTTCTTGAAAAAAAATTGTAGGATCAATTACNACTCCATTTCCAATGAGATTTANNGCTTTTGNATGAAAGATTCCTGAAGGAATGGTATGTAAAACGTGTTTNTTNCCTTCAAATTCNANGGTGTGACCTGCATTNGGTCCNCCTTGAAATCTTGCTATTATATCATATGAAGATGTTAATACGTCGACTATTTTTCCTTTCCCTTCATCACCCCATTGGAGTCCGAGTAGTAAATCTACAGTCATTTTTATCTATGGGGGTTTATTTTTTTTGTACCGTAAAAGTATAAAGAATGGTTATGAATATCAACATCAAAAACATCTTCAATAGTTTCTTTTATTTGTTGAATTCTGGGGTCACAAAACTCCTTTACCTCTCCACTGTCAGTAAGTATAATGTGATCATGTTGGTGGTCAAAATAAGATTTTTCATATTGAGCTTGACCACCTCCAAATTGATGTTTTCTTACAAGACCACAATCGAGTAGTAGCTCTATAGTATTGTAAAGGGTTGCTCTACTGACACGATAATTTTTATTTTTCATTTTGATGTAGAGAGATTCAATGTCAAAATGNTCTTTACTATCATATATTTCAAATAGAATAGCGAATCGTTCTGGAGTTTTACGATGTCCTTGTTTATCCAAAAAATTGACAAAAACGTCTTTTACAACGTCTTGATTAGATTTATTTTTTATCATAATTTATATAAATATAGTTATAATGAGTTACTCTCTAACAATTTTGTCAATACCGTTTACTTTTAATAGTGTTATGACCAGTTTATTCAGTATTGTTTTATTTCGGACACTGAGCTGAATCATTCCTGTAAAGAATTGATCATGTGAATCAAAATTGATTTTATTTATATCAACATTTTTGGTATTTGAAATCATTCTTGTTACTTCATTTACAAGTCCTTTTCTGTCAATACCACTTAATTTCAATACAACTGAATATTCTTCTGAGGAAGAATCGATCCATTTTGCAGGGATTAGTCGGTATGCAAAATTTGACTGCAGAGTTAGGGCATTAGGACATTCCTTATGGTGAACTTTGACACCCTCATTTACAGTAATGAAACCAAATACAGAATCTCCAGGTATTGGGCTACAACAATTTGCAAAACTGTGTGCTAGGGGTTCTTTTTCTTTTCCAAATACTATTTGATCAAATTTTTCAGTTATTTCGCTTGAAGGATTAGGATCTATATTTTTTTTTGATTTAATCCTTCGTTTAAAAAAGTTTAAAACAGAGTTTTGATATATACTAGCAAAATTTTTAAGTTGTTTATTATCAAGAGTTCCTATTCCCATTCTATAAAATAAATCTTGACTATTTTCAAAATTAAAAAAGAGTAGCATTTGCGTAATCGTTTTTTCATTCATGCTTATTTTAAGTTGCTTTAGCTTTCTTCTTAAGATTTCTTTACCTTCTTCTGATAGGCTCTTTTTTTCCTCATTTAATGAAGATTTTATGATCGATCGCGCTCGTGAAGTGATCACAAAATCCAACCAATTTTTTGATGGTTTTATATTTTCTGATGTAATTACATCAATTTGATCTCCGCTTTTTAATTCTTTACTTAATGGAACTAAACGTCCATTTACGCGAATTCCTCTTGTTTTTTTTCCAACATCGGTATGAATAGCAAAAGCAAAGTCCAAAGCAGTTGCCCCTTGAGGAAGTGATTTTAAATCACCTTTAGGTGT
This sequence comes from Flavobacteriaceae bacterium, assembly GCA_002705385.1. GTDB lineage: Bacteria > Bacteroidota > Bacteroidia > Flavobacteriales > Flavobacteriaceae > MS024-2A. The sequence continues at coordinate 13,045 of PAFO01000021.1, read as the reverse complement.
AAATACAAAAATTTCTTTTGCATAAAGATTTAACTTGAAATCCTCTACGAAATCTACAGCATTACCAGAATTATTTTCCAAAACTTCTTGCAAGCGATTTAACCAGCTTTCAATACCTATATCTTTTTGTTTCCCTTGCTTATACTTATGATGAGCAGCATAGCCTTTTTCAGCAATTTCATGCATTCTTTCAGAACGAATTTGAATTTCAATCCATCTGTTTTGAGGACCCATAACTGTTATATGAAGAGCTTCATAACCATTTGATTTGGGCGATGATATCCAATCCCTAAGACGGGTAGGGTTTGGGGTAAAATGATCAGTAACTATTGAATAAATCTTCCATGCAAAAAGTTTTTCTTTGGCTCTCGTACTTTTAAAAACAATGCGCATGGCAAACTTATCAAAAACATTTTCAAAAGGAATGTTTTGAGTAAGCATCTTCCTGTGAATTGAATAGATTGATTTACTTCTTCCCTTTATGATATATTTTAGACGTTCTTTGTCCAATTCCTGAGAAAGAAATTTAGAAAATGTTTTTATATAATTTTCCTGTTTATCATAGCTCTCCTCGATTTTGCCTTTTATTGAAATATATCGTTGGGGTTCAGTGTATTTTAGACTCAAGTCTTCGAGTTCAGTTTTTACATTATATAATCCAATNCGATGNGCTAATGGAGCATAAATGTANAAGGTTTCGGAGGCAATTTTCACTTGCTTGTATTCCGGCATGGCNTCCATGGTNTGCATATTGTGCAAACGNTCAGCAATNTTTATAATTATTACACGGACATCATCATTAAGCGTAAGGATCATTTTTCTGAAATTTTCCGCTTGAAGNGAAATATTTTTATCCTTTTTAAGATTCGAAATTTTNGTTAAACCATGNACAATTTTTGCAACAGTATTTCCCATTAGACGCTCAATTTCNTCTAANGTAAATCTTGTATCTTCAACNACATCATGCAATAAAGCTGCGCATATTGAGGTTGCATCAAGACCAATTTGATTAGCAACAATTTTAGCTACATTGATAGGGTGAAAAATGTACGCTTCACCAGACTTTCTTCGTTGATCTCTGTGTCCATCTACAGCAGTATCAAATGCAAGTCTAATCATTTTTTTGTCCTTGTCACTTAAAGTTTGATAGCTAATACGAAGCAATTCTTTATACTGCTTAGCAATTTCTTTGTTTTCTAATTCTAGGTCAACAATCATTTCACTTTCAATATACTAAAGATTTTAATGTTTCTGTTGTTCAATTATTTTTGCTTTAGCTTCATACATCAAAATTCCTGCCGAAACTGAAAGATTTAAAGAATCTACATGTTTTGACATGGGGATAATCAGATGTTGGTTTGAAGCTTCAAACCATTTGTTGCCCAAACCAGAACTTTCTGCTCCCATCACAAGAGCGCAAGGTGTTTTGTAATTAAATTTATTGTAAGGTATTGCATCTTCTTGTATAGCTGCTGTTGCAATAAAAAATTCTTTTTTGATTAAATATTTAACNACTTCNTCAGTTGAAGCTATCGCCGTGGGNAGNAGAAAAAGACAACCTAAACTNGAACGAATACAATTAGGATTNTAAAAATCTGTTTTNGGGTTTGCTATNATAACTCCATCAAATTCTGCAGCNGCTGCAGTTCTNAATAAAGCNCCAATATTTCCTGGTTTTTCAGGNGCTTCAATAACCAAAATTAGNTCATTTTTCTTTGGNTTAAATAAATCCAAATAGTGTTCTTTAGATTGGGCAATAGCCATTATTTTTTCTGAACCTGAGCGAAAACTTATTTNTTCAAAAACATTTTTTGAAACCAAATACTGATNTGATTCACTAAGTTTTTTAGTTATNTTAGCAAATTCTATTTCATANCCTTCTTCGATAAAAATTGAGTTAATTNTGTAATTTCCGTCAAGTGCNCTTTTAAGTTCNCGAAGCCCNTCAATAACAAATAAAAAANGCTTTTTTCGCTCTTTAGACTTTTTTGAGAGAAGTCGTAGGAGTTTGATTTCAGGGTTTTTATAACTTGATAAATATTTCACTTAAACGAAGGTATTTTAAAATTATTTACTCCAAAAGCAAATGAATAAAAATTACTCAGAGTTTAAATTATTATTAAGAGTAAATGCNATAACCATACTTACCATTGCATTATAACTTTGAATTCCTTTTGCNTGNCCGTTGATTTTTAGATACGAGTCGTATCCTTTTTTAAAATAAGGTTCAAAAGGATTTTTGAATTTTTTCCAAAAAGCNGAAAGCTGTTNAAAATTCTTTAAAACTCCAGAATTCAATTTAGAGAGTTGCATTTTAGCTTTTTCTTGATTGNCTTTGAATAATTCAGAATAACAATAGTTTAAAGCNAANCTGAAGGCTGCAAATTTTATAAATGGATCNGGGTGTTTTGAATTTGTATANAATGCTACAAAATTNGCNTCAGATTCAGAGGCAATTCCTAATTGATGAGCCATTTCNTGAGAGGCTGTTGCTATANAATTTAATTTTGGAATCNTTTTATTNATCTGTGATTCCAATGTAATTGGATTTATATAGCCTGCAAAACCCATATAGCTTAATAGTGTACTCCAAAGTGAATTTTTTAAAAATGGTTGTATTTTAAAATTATTGAGATCAAAATCAAAACTCTCCTCTATAAGTTGAGTTATTTTTTCTTTAGAATAAGGAATTTCGACGGGTATAGAGTCTTGATTACTTAATCTTTCATGAAGTTCATTAGTTTTTTCAATCATCAATATCAAGGTTCTTTCTAATTCATCTTCATTGTATTCAACCTTATAGTTTAATTTTTCGTTTAGTGGAGTACGATAGTAATTCAGTCCCCAACTCAAATGGAAAAGTAGACTTAAAAGTGAAATAGTGGCGAAAAAATTTATAAAAACCATCTGGATTTTTTTCTGCTTGATTAAATTTAAAATACTCCAGATTATCAAAATAATACCAGTGAAATATGCAATATCTCCAAAAGAAAAAGGAACTTTTTTTAAAAAAAAAGCCCAAAAGTTAAAAAAAACTGGATAGATATTTTGGCTGTAATTTATTTCTATCCACTGAGAGTTATTTTTAGCTAATTGAATTAATATCAATTGCAGTGGCAGAAGGAGTATAAGAATACATTTTGTCTTCTTCACTAGTTTAGGGTATGATAATACTTATTAACCTTTTAAAAAAAATAAAAACGCAACAAAATAAATACCTTACATTAAAAATTATTAATATTTTTATTTCGAAGAAAATAGTTTTTACTTCTCATTTTGATATAATTAGTCCACACTAACAATTTCAACTTCAAAAATTAAATCTGATTGAGGAGGAATGCCTTGCACCTCTTTTTCTCCATATGCTATATCATAGGGTAGGAAAAGTACAGCTTGATCTCCCATCCTCAAAAGTCTTAGACCTTCTTTAAAACCTTCTATCATGGCATCTTCCGGACCAACTCGAGCTGGGATTGGATTATATTGATTGGCATTTTTCCTTTGCATATTGACTGCATTATTTGCCTCGGCAATTTCTAATTTACTAGTTTCTAATAAAGTACCATCGGTAAAGTAAACTGCATAATGAACAGTTGCATTATTTGTTGACTTTACAGAAGTGCCTTTTCCTTTAGAGGTAATTTGATATTGCAATCCAGAAGCTGTTTTAGTGGACTTGCTTTTTAGAGCTTCAAATTTTAAAAGGTTTTGTTGTTTAATTGCATTAAGTTTTACTTCATTTTCTTTAGCTATAGTTTCTCTTTGCTCGAAATAGGAAGTAAAAACCTCTGAAGCATCAAATTGTCTTGCTTCTTTTCCTTTTCTAATAATTATTACATCCTCTATTAAATCATTTTGTTCAATACTGTCAACAACTTCTTGTCCTTTAATTACCTCTCCAAAAACAGAGTGTTTTCCATCCAACCAGGGCGTTGCTTTATGGGTGATAAAAAATTGACTCCCATTGGTGCCAGGACCTGCATTTGCCATAGATAGTATTCCTGGTCCTTTATGAGTAAGGTCACTAAATTCATCATCAAATCGATAACCTGGTCCTCCAGAACCTGATCCTGTTGGGTCACCACCCTGAATCATGAAATCAGCAATTACCCGATGGAACCTAATTCCATTGTAATATTTTTTAGACCTAAACTCTTCACTAACTTTTGAATTTTTACCCTCACTTAATGAAACAAAATTTGCAACCGTTATTGGNGCTTTGTCATAAGCTAGTTTTAATAAAATAGACCCTTTACTTGTTTGAATATCTGCATAGAGTCCTGATTCTAAATCTGGATGTTGTGTTTTACAACTTATTATGACTGTTAATGCGATTAGTCTAAGAAAGATTTTTTTCATGAATTTAATTTTATAAAGTTTATGATATTTAAGGATTTTTTAGGCGTTCAATGGTAAAACGTAGAGGCTGATTTATTCCTATTTTGTCTCCATCCCCTTGATAACTGTAACAAAGGTAGGAAGGAAAAAGAAATACCGCAACTTCGTTAGGTCTCATGATTTTTAAAGCTTCTCTTAACGCAGGTAATAAATCCTCCTCATCTATTGAATAATTGACTAATCCCAATTTTTCTTTATCATAAATAATATTTTTTTCGAGGTCTTCTATTTGATATTGAAAACGAATCTGATCCCCTTTTTGGGGTAATTGGACATTGCCAGTAGCTCTCTGCTTAAAGGCAAATAAATAGCCAGATTCTGATTTTTCATAACTTAACAAGCTGTCTTGCTTAGCACTTTTGATAAGAAGCCGTTCCTCGTTAACTAACATTTGTTTGTTACGTCTAGCAGAACTGTTTAAAAAAATTTGTTTTCCTTTATTTAATGGCAAACGGGGTACAATGTGAGTGCAGGAGAGAAAAAAAATTAATAAAAAGAATAGTCCAATTGTTCTCACTTCTTAAATTTAGATGAAATTTCTTTNACAGCTTTGTTAAAANATTGAACTGTTTCATCCATAGAATCAGTTGACATTCCCCCAGCAGCATTTAGATGCCCCCCACCTTTAAAATATTTACGTGCAAATTCATTTACAGAAAAAGAGCCTTTAGATCGAAAAGACATTTTAATTTTTCCTTCTTTTTCATTTTCAATCATTATGCAAGCAAATTCAACCCCCTCTAAACTAAGTCCATAATTGACAAACCCTTCGGTGTCACCTTTTTGATATTCACAAGAATTGAGTTCTTTTTGAGACAAGGTGATGTAAACTATTGGGAGGCTTCCAATTCGATTAAGATTAGATAAAGCAATTCCTAAAAGCTTCAATCTATTAAAAGAGGAACTATCGTAAATTTTTTGATGAATGGCATTAGCATCAGCACCTTTTTCAATTAGATGTGCGATGGCTTTGTGAGTTTCAGCAGTTGTTGAAGGATATTTAAAAGAGCCTGTNTCNGTCATGATTCCAGTATATAGACAACTTGCTACATCTGAATTAATTGAGTCAGGATTCAAGGATATTATTAGGTTGTAGATCATTTCACAAGTCGAACTCATATGAGTATCTGAGTACATCAAGGATGCATAATCTTCAGGTGCTTCATGATGGTCAATCATTACTTTTGCTGCTTTAGCTTTAGAAACAATTTCACCNAANTTATCAATTCGACTTAATGAATTAAAATCTAAAGTGAAGATAAGGGTTGCGTCATCAATTTTTTTTTGAACAAGCTCTTTNCTTTCATTGTGAATTAAAATCTNNTCTTGACCNGGCANCCAATTNAAAAACTTTGGATAGTCGTTTGGAGAAATAATTAATGCTTTGTGTTTTTCAAGATGTAAGAAATGCATTAGAGCTAGTGTGCTACCTAAAGCGTCACCATCTGGATTTTTATGTGGGATGATAACTGCTTTTTGAGGGCTTTTAAGATGTTGTCTCAGTGCCGTTATAAAGTCTACATACATACTGCAACAAAGATACTATTTTCACTTAAGCCAGCAGTTCTAGAGGATTTATTTTTTTCATAATCTAAATCTTTAAAGAATTCACTCCATCCCTTTGAATTTCATTTAGTAATTTTGATACAAATAAAAAAAATGTCGAATACAACATTAATGATGATTAAACCCGATGCATTAGAAAATGGGCACATTGGTAATATTCTTGAAAAAGTAACCTCAGCAGGTTTTAGAATTAAAGCATTAAAACTTACCCAATTAACTGTAAATGATGCTGAATCATTTTATAGGGTCCATAAAGAACGTCCTTTCTTTGGAGAACTAGTTAATTTCATGACTAGAGGACCTATCGTTGCGGCTATTCTAGAAAAAGAAAATGCAGTTAGTGACTTTAGAACACTCATAGGTTCGACTAATCCTGCTGAGGCAGCAGAAGGGACTCTTCGGAAGCTTTACGCTAGTTCAATGGGTGAAAACGCAGTACATGGTTCAGATAGCGATGAAAATGCTGCTATTGAAGCTTCTTTTTATTTTTCCCAAAGAGAGCGATTCTAGACTAAAGTAATCTTATGAACAAATTCATCGCCTAAATGACCATTGATTCTTTTGACTAAAGAATCTAGACCGTAGCTTAGTTCCATTTTAAGTGGAGCTGACCGGAGAGTTACATATAATGTATTATGGGAAAAACGTACTTCATCAGTATAGCTCAAAATATGATCACCCATAGTTTCTCCCCAAGCGTTGCATATTTTTATTTGCTGAACACCTTTTTTTAAAGGCTTTTGGGAGATGATATCCTTAAGGACAGATTTAATGGGTTTGGGGTCGTATTTTTCCTTAGAATCACTCATTTTTGATGGGTATTTTGCTGATTATGGGTCTTATATAATGGAAACTTCGCTCCTGATGATAAAGGACTAATTTTTCAGAATCCAAGTGTTTGATCTTTTTGACCCATTTATTCCATGGAGAGGTAAATTGTAGGACGAAATCTTCATTATCTTTTAAGATTTGAAATGAAATAGCACTTTTAGAAGTTTTAAAGCCTCCATCAATTTGTGGAGCTACTTTTTTGTAGAATCCCTTATTGTTTTTAGTTGAATAGAAATCATAAAGTAAACTGCTTTGTTTACTCTTGAAGGTTTCATTTTCTTGTTGAACAAATTCAATTTGCCAATAGCCGTCGATTTGATCAAGTTCAACTGTGGGTTCTGCTTGGCATCCTAAAAGCATCAAAAATCCAATAAGAACACTAAATGCTTTCAACGTTTACAGTTTAAAGATTTGATAGCTAGATTTCGTATTTATTAAAGCGTTTAAGGTACGATCTTCATGCGTATCTGTAATAAAAATTTGTCCAAAATCTTTTTGATCAACTAATGAAATAATCTGAGAGACTCTTTTCTGATCGAGTTTGTCAAAAGCATCATCAAGAAGTAAAATTGGAGCTCCTCCAGTTTCCGAATGTAAAAAGTCAAACTGTGCTAATTTCAAAGCCACTAAAAAGGTTTTTTGTTGCCCTTGGCTTCCGAATTTTTTAATTGGTTGACCTTCTTTTAGAAAAAGGATATCGTCTTTATGAACACCTACACTAGTGTATTGAACGATCCGATCTTTTCCCAAGCTTGTTTGCAACAAAGTATTATGAGTCTTAAAGTATAATTGACTTTCGTATTCTAGAGTTACAAATTCTTCCACACTACTTATCTCCTGATATCGTGATTTGAAAATAGGAATAAAGGCCTCCATAAAAGCTTTTCGTTTTTCGAATATGGGAGTGCTTCTTTCCACCATTTGCTCATTGTAAACTTCGAGTGTGCCTTCATCAAATTTCTGATTTAAAGCAAAGTACTTCAATAACGCATTGCGCTGTGAAAGAATTTTATTGTACTCTAATAGATTTTGTAAATATAATGTATCGGTTTGTCCAATAACTCCATCAACAAACTTTCTTCGCGTACTGCTTCCTTCTGAGATAAGGTCACGATCAGAAGGAGAAATAATTACCGTAGGAATAAGTCCGATATGGTCTGCAATCTTTTTATAAACCTTACCATTTCTTTTTACAATTTTTTTCTGTCCCTTTTTCAAAGAACAAATTATTTTTTCTTCTCTATTATCTTTTTCAAAACGACCTTCAATCACAAAAAACTCTTTCCCAATTTGAATGTTTTGAACTGCTATTGGATTAAAATAGCTTTTCCCAAGNGCTAGGTGATAAATTGAGTCTAAAATTGTAGATTTTCCAACACCGTTATCGCCCACAAAGCAATTGATTTTTGGNTTTAGATCAAAAGTTTTAGAACCAATNTTCTTNTATTGATTAAGAGTTAGTTGTTTTAAAATCATGAACTGCAAAAATAATAACTTAGAAGCTAGGTTTTAGCTTTTTGAATTAGAATAAAAAGACTAATTTTATGCGCTTAATTTAATTAACATGGCTACATATAAAAAACGAGGTGCAAAAAAATCAATTACTCCTAGTAAGGAGAATGAAGCCGTTCAAGAAAGCACCACTGCAGAGGTATTCGAAACCTTAGATACTACGGCTAATAAAACTGAAGAGTGGGTCGTAAGGTATCAAAATGTTATTTTAAGTTTTATCGGTCTTGTTGCTGTTGGAGTTTTAGGCTATTTAGGTTATACTAATTTTATTATTAAGCCAAAAGCTAGGGAGGCAGTAAGTGAGCTAAACCAAGCCCAATATTATTTTGAATTGGCAGTTAATAGTGTAAATTCTGATTCCCTTTATCGGAGAGCCTTAGTCGGGGGAGAGGGGAAGTATGGGTTTTTAGATATTATTGAAAACTATAAAGGAACTCCAGCTGCTAAGCTTGCTACATACAGTGCTGGAATGGCATATCTCAATTTAAATGAGTATGAAAATGCCATTATCTACCTCGATAAATTTAGTGCTGATGATATTTTATTGAGTGCTCTTGCAAAAGGCGCTATTGGAGATGCCTATGCACAACTTGGTCATATAGAAAATGCTTATACATATTACCTTGAGGCTTCTCAAATTAGTGAAAACATGTACTCTACTCCTAAATATTTATATAAAGCAGCCATGTTAGGTGCTCAAAACGGAAAAATTAAGCAAGCAATATCCTTTTTAGAACGNATTGAAAAGGAATATCCAAAAGCGGAAGAAGCTAAATGGGTTGCTGTCCAAAAAGGCAAACTAGAACACATGAATCCCTAAAGAGATGGCTAATGCCAATCACAACCTTTCCGATTACGATTTAAATGCTGTCCCCGACGGTAGTTCTTTTAAAATTCACTTAGTTGTTTCTCAATGGAACAATAGCATTACCACAGCATTGTGCAGTGGTGCAATGGAAACTCTAAAAAGTCACAATGTTAAAGATTCGAACATTAAAATTTGGAAAGTTCCTGGAAGTTTTGAATTGATTTATGGAGCCAAAAAGGCACAATCATATAATCCTGATGCAGTAATTGTAATAGGTAGTGTGATTAAAGGAGAAACTCAACATTTTGATTTTGTATGTCAAGCTGTTTCTCAAGGAGTAAAAGACTTAAATTTAGTTTCAGATGTACCAGTTATCTTTTGTGTTTTAACTGACAACATTCTTCAACAAGCGAAAGAAAGAAGTGGTGGGAAATATGGAAATAAAGGGACTGAAGCAGCAGTAACTGCTCTTCAGATGAGTAAGCTTCGATCAATTCAATAAGAGAACTTTCTCTAACCTCAATACTAATATTTTCATCTCTTTCTCGTATTTTTGAGATATGTTAAAGTCAAATTTATTTAAACTGCGAAAAAATAGACGGTATAATTATACCCCTCGATATTATAAAGGTAAGGAGGAGGGAAATCCGTACGAATTTAATTCCAAATTTTCAAAATATCGAGATATTTATAACACTAATGACATGGGTCAGCAATGGAAAGAGGCCCGAATGCAAATGAGGACAAGAAAGAACAAATCACTTTCTTTACGATTGCTTAGTATTATTTTGGTTCTGTTTTTTTTAGCATTCTATATCTTGGATTTTGACCTCAGTCTTTTTATTCCAAAAAATTAATGTCTTCTAAAATTTCGCTTTTACCGGACCACGTTGCAAATCAGATTGCAGCAGGTGAAGTTATTCAACGACCTGCTTCTGTTGTTAAAGAATTACTTGAAAACGCAGTAGATGCCAAGGCGAGAACCATACAGTTAATAATNAAAAATGCAGGGAAGACNTTGGTNCAGGTAATCGATGATGGTGAGGGTATGAGTAATGCGGATCTTNGTTTAGCTTTTGAACGTCACGCAACTTCNAAGATTAATTTAGCCGAGGATTTNTTTGGNTTGACAACTAAAGGATTTCGAGGNGAAGCACTTGCTTCAATTGCCGCCATAGCCCATGTAGAAACTTATACNAGAACTAANAAAGATGAGGTCTCGCATAGTTTAAAAATTGAAGGAAGTAAGGTGGTCGATCAATCCATATCTACTCAGCCTCAAGGGACTTCNATATCAGTAAAAAGTCTTTTTTATAANATACCCGCGCGNAGAAATTTCCTNAAGTCTGACCAAGTAGAATTACGCCATGTAATTGATNAATTTCATCGAGTCGTACTTGCCCANCCTGGNATNAAATTTCTTTTTTTTAACAATGAAAATGAATTATTTGATTTGCCCNTTTCANNTTTAAAACAACGTATATCTNNTATTTTTGGAACTAAATGGGACACTCAACTNATACCCGTAAANGAAAAGACCTCATTGGCTGATATAAAAGGTTTTGTAGTNAAGCCTGATTTTNCAAAAAAAACAAGAGGNAAACAGTTTTTTTTCGTTAATNATCGATTTATAAAGAGNCCTTTTTTNCATCATGCTGTAAGTNCAGCATTCGAGGGGCTCTTNAGACCTGGATATCAGCCNGGTTATTTTCTATATCTTCAAGTTGATCCAAAATCTATAGACATTAATATTCATCCTACAAAAACAGAGGTAAAGTTTGAGGAAGAACAAAATTTGTATGCAATTTTAAGANCCGCTGTTAAACANAGTCTTGGAATTTTTCAGGTCANGCCTACNTTNGATTTTGAACAAAATTCATTTTTGGAAGTNCCTTATGCCTTTAAAGATAAATNAGCCGTTNTACCACCCATAGAANTTGACTCGAATTTTAACCCCTTTAAGAANGATTCCAATTCTAATTCTAGCTCATTTTCTTCTAAAAATGATGCTCAANNNGANGAATTGTATAGTGNNATNCAGCAAAAAGAGATTTCTTCTTTAAATCCNNCACANGAATCTTTAATNGAGATTTCTGANAGNCCTAAGGTTTTTCAGTTATTTTCAAAATATATCGTATGCACCTTNAAAACNCANATGCTTGTTATTGATCAAAGGCGTGCACANCAAAGAGTTNTATATGAAAGATTCCTCAATGCAATCACTAACAAAAAGGGGATTAGCCAGCANTTGCTTTTTCCGATGGANTTGAAANTAAATNCTCAGCAATTAAATCAATTTGAATANGTANAAGNAGCTCTTGAAATATTNGGCTTTCAANTANCTTTNAAAAAGNAAAAAACTTTAGTTATTANAGGAGCTCCGGANCANTGNCCAGCTTCTAAAATTGAAGGAGTCATCGAAACTCTTTTNTCTGAANNTGAAGCGGAGTCCAGCTCGGAACATTTCAGTCATGCTGATCAAGTTGCAAAGACGATGGCAANGAGTTTAGCTATNAAAGCTGGAGNGTATATGGATGTTAAAGAACAGCANGCCTTACTNGACGATTTTTTTGGGTGTAAGGAAACCTCAGTGTCCCCNTTTAATCGTCAGATTTTTATTACTTTAGAAAAGAAAGAGATAGAANAAAAGTTAAATTAATGCAAAACCTAACNGATACAGTAAAACATCTCTTAATCATCAATGTGATTTTCTTTATCGCAACTCTAACTCTTGGTGATGCTGTTTTTGACTTATTTGCACTGCATTATCCTTCNAACCCAAAATTTCAGNTTTGGCAGCNTTTAACTCATATGTTTATGCATGGAGATTTGGGACATATTTTNTTNAATATGTTCGCGCTTTATATGTTTGGTATTCCAATTGAGCAAATGTGGGGGCGAAANAAATTTATTTTCTTTTACCTCTCTACAGGATTTGGNGCTGCTGCATTACAGCTTGGATTGTATTATTATCAGNTAAGTGAGATAACNGANTTGCTTATTTCTGNAGGNCAAACNGNAAATCAGATCNCTACTTTTTTTGAAACTCGAGATATTTCNTATTCACTAATTGAACAAATAGGAAGAGANAAACTTCTCTCTGTTTTATCTGCTTTTAATTCAGTAATGGTAGGAGCCTCTGGTGCACTNTATGGAATCTTGGTAGCTTTTGCTTTTTTATTTCCAAATGCACGTTTGATGTTACTGTTTCCTCCAATTCCTATTAAAGCGAAGGTTCTTGTTCCGTTACTTATTTTAGGAGATTTATTTTTTGGATTCACTTCTTATTCCATTGGACCTATAGCCCATTTTGCACACCTTGGAGGAGCCATAACAGGCTTGATAATGATGTGGTACTGGAAAAAAAATCAATTTGATNAAAACCGTTGGGATTAATGAATTTTAAAGATAAATTGACNTACCGCTTCCAGCAATTAAATCAAGCTGAAAAGTTAATANTTGTCAATNTAGCTTGCTTTGTATTGCCCTTATTTTTAAGAACGGTTTTTTACCTTTTCAATATCCCCTCTGGATTNTTTGATGGATGGTTTGAGTTATCGGCTGATTGGGGAGATTTGATCTTTAAGCCATGGACGATTTTGACCTATAGCTTTTTACATTCTGGTTTTTTTCATCTTTTTTGGAATATGTATTTGCTTCATTTTGTATCACGATTATTTCTCAATGTCTTCCCTGCACGGACGTTTTTTAACGTCTATTTCCTTGGAGTGATTTTAGGGGGAGGGACATTCCTAATAAGCTATTCTATTTTTCCTGCTTTTCAAAATTCTTCTCCCATCATGGTTGGGGCTTCAGCAGGAGTAATGGCCACTTTTATTTTTATCGCTAACTACTCACCAGACCTTGAAGTTCGATTAATTTTTTTCAATGTTAAACTCCGTTATTTAGCTATTGCTTTTGTATTGCTTG
>PAFO01000020.1 GCA_002705385.1 Flavobacteriaceae bacterium | reverse complement strand
AAGAGGTAGCCATTCCTCATCATAAAACTGATTGATCAAAGTCTCAGGACGAACAACTAATGTTTCCCATTTCTCATCCCAACAGCCTATGAATCCGTCAAATAATGCAATTGAAACATTTGTGAAGGCATTTATAGTTTCATCAAAAGTACTTTTCGATTGTCTCGATGCTATTGCGGTAATTCCAATCCAATGTCCACCTGGTGTTATCTTTTTTGTTGCAAACATAGCGTGTCCACGATGATGGGTAACATATGGATTACAATCCCAAAATTTTGCAATATTTATTTGTTCTTCACTTAATTGATTGGTAACCTCAAAAACCTCCATTAATTCTTTCTGGAAAGGGCTACCCTCTTTCATATCAATAGGTAAAGGATCTTTAGGAGAAAATTGATTTGAAGAGTCTAAAATCATCGTTCTAATTTCTTTCCAGTGTGGTTCTATTCCATCCATATAATCTGGAGGAGTTGGTTTCCAAAAACGATCCTCTTCCTTAATCGTATATTTAGGATAAGTTCGGGTTTGATTATACATATCTTTTGAAGCCCATTCTAAAATAGAATCAGCTACCTCAGCTCCATACTTCTCTGACGCTCTCATAACTTTTCTGGGAACATTCAATTTCACCAAATCTGATTTAAATGCTTCAAGAAAAAGATTCATTTTATCTTCAGAAAAAATCAAAGCTTTTCCAACAGTATTAAATGCATACAAGGAAGCCAAATGATAATTGATATTTTTATCAGAGGAAACCGCTATCGGATTCAGCTCTTTTATTTGTCCAACTAAAGAGTTATATTTTATTGGATATTTTAATGCCATAACTTCATATGCAGCTATTGTTGGGTATAAATAAACTCTCGAAGCAACTGGTGGAGAAAAAATATCATAAACAATTATGTCAGTTAGATTTTGCATAGCATTTTGAAAAAATTCTGGATCTTGAACTTTTTCAATATATGCTATATCTCTTTCTAAAGAGCAGTTTATAAGAAGTAGTGATAGAACTATATAAAAAGATTTTTTCGTTTTCATTTTCATTTTCATTTTATCTCTTAAATATGTTAATCAGTAAAATATTAGTTAAGTTTTTTTCCAAAAAATCTAAACAAAAATAGGACTTTTAAATTAATGATTCATTTATTAATAATTTAAAAAATCATGAAATTTACCTATTTGAAAATATAAAATGATTCCTTTAATTTTTGAAAAAAAATAATTACTCCTGAATATTTTGCTCTAGGGATAAGAACTTAATATTTCTTTTTAAGCCATTAAATTTTGTTCTTTTAACTGCACTATTTTTGAAAACAGTGTTAAAAACTGATTCGGTCATTTCTTCCCATTCTTTTTTTGAAAGTGAAAGGAGATCAGATTGTGGCTTAAAGGCGGACTCATCATTTGGAGTTGAGAAACGATTCCATGGGCAAACAGTTTGACAAACATCACACCCAAAAGCCCAATTATCCATTTTACCTTTAAATTCAGAGGGAATACTTTCTTTGAGTTCAATAGTTAAATAGGAAATACATTTACTACCATCAATTTGATATGGCTTAATCAAAGCTTCAGTTGGACAGGCATCAATACATGCTGTACAACTCCCACAGTGATCCGCTACGGGAAGGTCATATTCTAATTCCAGATCTAAAATCAACTCGGCAATAAAAAAAAAAGACCCTACCTTTTTAGATATCAGATTAGTGTTTTTACCGACCCAGCCTAGGCCGCTTTTAGCTGCCCATGCTTTTTCCATAACTGGAGCTGAATCAACAAATACTCTGCCATTGACTTCACCAATTTCACGATGAATGATTTTCATCATTTTTTTTAGCTTTTTCTTGATTACAGAATGATAATCCAAGCCGTAGGCGTAAGAAGAAATTTTGGGGGCTTCAGGGTCAATTTGTTTCTGATCAGTATGGTAGTTTAACAATAAAGAAACAATACTTTTAGCGCCTGGAACCAATATTCTTGGATCTAGTCTTTTATCAAAATTTCTTTCCATATAATACATACTTCCATTGTGTCCTTGACTAAGCCATTGCTCTAAGCGAGGGGCTTCATCTTCAAGAAAATCTGCTTTGGAAATACCACATGAAAGAAAACCTAGTTTTTGGGCTGCTAATTTAATTTTGTTACTGTAAGCTGATTTTAAATCCATAAGCGAAACATTTAAAACAAGCCTTCTTGATTATTTTTTATTCTCCCTAAATGTGAATATGCCCGAGAAGTTACCTCTCTTCCTCTTGGTGTTCTTACAATAAATCCTTGCTGTATTAAAAAGGGTTCATAAACTTCCTCTATAGTTTCGGCATTTTCAGATACTGAAGTCGCAAGGGTAGAAATACCTACAGGACCTCCCTTAAATTTATCGATCAAAGTTGAAAGAATTTTATTATCCATTTCGTCAAGACCATGGGCATCAACTTGAAGTGCTTGCAGGGCGAATTGAGTAATTTTTATATCAATAAAGCCATTTCCTTTGATCTGTGCAAAGTCACGTACACGCCTCAACAAACCGTTTGAAATTCGTGGTGTTCCTCTACTTCTTCCTGCAATTTCTATGGATGCATCTTCATTAATAGGTACATTGAGAATATCTGCACTACGAATTACTATGGTTGATAATAATTCTGTTGAATAATATTGTAATCGGTTACTAATTCCAAAACGAGCACGCATTGGAGCCGTCAATAATCCTGAACGAGTAGTTGCACCAACCAGAGTAAAAGGTTCTAAGTTAATTTGGACAGTTCTAGCATTTGGTCCCGATTCAATCATAATGTCGATTTTATAATCCTCCATAGCAGAATAAAGGTATTCTTCTACTATAGGGCTCAATCGATGAATTTCATCTATAAATAAAATATCTTGAGGTTGTAGGTTCGTCAGTAAACCTGCTAAATCTCCAGGCTTATCTAAAACTGGACCAGAGGTCATTTTAATTCCTACCTCAAGTTCATTAGCTAAAATATGTGCAAGAGTAGTTTTTCCTAGTCCTGGAGGGCCATGAAACAGTGTATGGTCCAGAGCTTCACCACGTTGTTTAGCTGCTTGAACAAAAACCTTTAGGTTTTCTAAAATAGCATCTTGTCCTGCAAAATCATCAAATTTCAAAGGTCTTAAGGCACGGTCAATATCCTGTTCTTCAGGAGAAAATTGCTCGTCTGTAGGATCTAAATTTTCGTTCATCTTCTCAAAGATAATTCTTTCTTTTGGGATTTTATCTGACCAACTTATACTTTGACATTAACTAAAAATATTAAAATAATAAACCCAACCAATGGGTTGGGTTTGATTAATTTGGATAAATTTTTGCTTTTAGTGTTGAAGTTCTTCCTCCCCTTTTTTTAGAGGAATGTGTTGAGGTATAAAATCCTCATCGTAACCTGGCTTTGAATAATCATAGGCCCATCGGTGTACATGAGGAATTTCACCTTCCCAATTACCATGAAAATGCTCAATAGGTGCTGTCCATTCAAGAGTTGTTGAATTCCATGGATTTGCTTCAGTTTCTTTTCCATAAAACATACTATGAATAAAATTGTAAAGGAAAACAATTTGAGCAGCGCCTGCAATCAGAGCAAATACAGTGATTAAAACATTAATATCTGCTAAATCATCAAAATAAGGAAATGCTGTATTAGTGTAATATCTTCGAGGTAATCCAGCCATACCAATAAAATGCATGGGAAAGAAGACGCCATAAGCACAAACAGCAGTAACCCAAAAATGAACATAACCTAAGTTTTTATTCATCATCCTGCCATACATCTTTGGAAACCAATGATATACTCCTGCAAATAAACCATAAAGCGCAGATATCCCCATTACTAAATGAAAATGGGCTACTACAAAATAAGTATCGTGTACGTTGATATCTAATGTGCTATCCCCTAAAATAATACCTGTTAATCCTCCTGTGATAAATGTTGATACTAAACCAATTGAAAAGAGCATTGCAGGATTTAGTTGCAAATTTCCTTTCCACAAAGTAGTTATATAATTAAATGCTTTTACAGCAGAGGGAATTGCAATTAATAATGTGGTAAATGTAAATACGGACCCTAAAAAAGGATTCATGCCTGAGATAAACATATGGTGGCCCCAAACGATAGTGGATAAAAAAGCAATTGCTAATATAGAAGCTACCATAGCTCGATATCCAAAAATAGGTTTTCTGGCATGTGTAGCAATGATTTCAGAGGTCATACCCAAAGCTGGTAAAAGAACAATATATACTTCTGGATGCCCTAGGAACCAAAAAAGATGTTCATATAATACTGGTGATCCTCCTTGATAATGCAACACCTCCCCTTGAATGAAGATATCTGATAGAAAAAAGGAAGTCCCAAAACTTCTATCCATTATTAACAATAACAAGGCTGCAGATAATAATACTGGAAAAGATACTACTCCAATAATTGCTGTTACAAAAAATGCCCAAATTGTAAGTGGTAAACGGGTCATNCTCATTCCTTTTGTTCTNAGGTTGATTACAGTAACAATGTAATTTAAAGAACCTAGTAAAGATGAAGCAATAAAAATGGCCATAGAAACTAACCATAAAGTCATCCCAGTTCCTGACCCTGGCTGTGCTTGAGGTAAGGCACTCAAGGGAGGATATATTGTCCAACCTGCAGCTGCAGGTCCTGCTTCGACAAAAAGAGAGATAATCATAATTACACTAGACAAAAAGAAAAGCCAATATGCAATCATATTGAGTAGACCAGATGCCATATCTCTTGCACCAATTTGTAAAGGAATNAGTAAGTTGCTAAACGTACCACTCAATCCTGCTGTCAATACAAAAAAGACCATGATAGTTCCATGAATCGTAACTAATGCTAAATAAACATTAGGATCCATAACCCCGTCAGGTGCCCATTTNCCTAATAAAATTTCAAAAATACCNAANGGNTGCTCTGGCCAAGCTAATTGCAAACGAAATAAAAGTGACATNGCTATGCCAATTATTCCCATAAATAATCCTGTAATCAAATACTGCTTGGATATCATTTTNTGATCTTGGCTAAAGATGTATTTGGTTACAAAAGTTTCTTTGTGATGATGCCCATGATCCTCTTCTATATGTGCTTCTGCTTTTGACATAATCTTATTTTTATAATTATTATTGGATTACTTCAGCAAATGTTTGCTGGGAACTCATCCATTGTTCAAATTCTTTTTCTGTTTCTACAATAATTTTCATTTGCATATTATAATGTGATGCCCCACAAATTTTGTTACAAAGTAAAAGAAAATCAAATTCATAGGGGTCAAGAGAAGAGTCCCCACTGGCTACTAACTCTTTACTCTTTTCAACTCTAATTTTATTTATCTTTTTAACCTTAGCGNTTATGTCAGGATCNAATCGCATTTGCTCGGTAGTTGTATTAGGNGTAAAAGCAAACTCAGTAATCATTCCTGGAACACAGTTCATTTGAGCTCTAAAGTGGGGCATGTAAGCTGAATGTAAGACATCTTGAGATCTCATTTTAAATATAACTTCTCTCCCTACAGGAAGATGCAATTCTTGAACAACTACATCGTCAAAACCGTTAGGGTCAGTTGCGTCAATTCCAACAAGATTTCTTCCTTCAAAATCTTGAAGAAAACGAACATTAGCATCTCCTAATACACCATCTTCTCCAGCGTATCTTGCCTTCCAATTAAACTGTTGAGCATAAAGCTCTACAATCAGTGCCTCATCATTTTCTTCAACTGTCATAATATCTGTCCAAGTATAAAGGCCATATAAAATAAGTCCAGCAAGAACAAATACGGGAATAATAGTCCAAATCATTTCAAGTTTTTCATTGTCAGCGTAGAATAGTGCTTTTTTCCCTTTTTCNCCTCTATATTTATATGAGAAGTAATGCAATAAGGCTTGAGTAATAGTTTGGACAAAGAAGATAATAGCAAAAGAAATCCACATTAAGTTATCATAATCATTACCATGTTCTGAAGCCGCATTTGGTAATAAAACATCTCCATAAGCCCAAAATGAAAAAATAGTAATTCCATAGATAAAAAATAAAAATGCGAGCATTAACTTTCCGTTCAGGTTATTATCTGAATCGTTTGCAACTTGGGTATTTATTTTCTTTGCCTGAGAGAGTTCAAAAATCTTTGTNATCTGCCAAATTGAAATAGCAATTAAAACAAGAACAGAAAGTATCAAAAATATATTCATTTATCTTTTNGGTTAAATTTTAATAATGAAAACGTTTACTCTCTCCCATATAAGGATCTCCTTTAGCNAATAANGGGGCTTTTGTCATTTCTTTAAACACGATAAAGATGAAAAGACCTAAGAAAAATAGAAAACCTCCTATTTCGGCAGAACCAATAAACCACTGATCACCTACTGCAGACGGCATAATCATATTAAATACATCCATATAGTGTCCAAGAATAATAACGANTCCTGCCATTACCATAAAATAATTGACTCGCTTATAATCACTATTCATTAAAATCAATAATGGAAAAATAAAGTTCATGACCAACATACCAAAGAAAGGNAGATTATAATCCTCAATTCGAGTAATGAAGTAAGTAACTTCTTCGGGAATATTGGAATACCAAATCAACATAAACTGTGAGAACCATAGATAAGTCCAAAATATACTGATACCAAACATAAATTTTCCTAGATCATGAATATGACTATCATTCACAAATTCCATATAACCTTTTGATTTTAAGTAAATAGTAATTAATGCAATTACTGTTATTCCTGAAACAAACATACTTGCAAAGACGTACCATCCGAATAAGGTACTAAACCAATGTGGATCAATTGACATAATCCAATCCCATGACATAATGGATTCCGTAACAATATAAAAAACTAAAAATGCAGCAGATATTCTAAAATTCTTTTTGTGATTTGAAATATCATCAGCTAAATCTTGAGCAAGAGAGAATTTTCTTGAAAAATAGCGATATAAAGACCATCCTGATANGAAAAATACAGCTCTTGCAAAAAAGAAAGGTAANTTCAAGAAACCCGTTTTTCCAGCAATCAANTTATCGTGTGCTACTACCTCTGGATCCATCCAGATAAAAAGATGATTTAAATGCAACCCTGAAAGTGCTAAAATTACAATTACGATTATACCACCGGGAAGCAAGTAAGCTGTAATACTTTCCATAACTCTATAGAGTACTGGTGACCATCCTGCCTGAGCAGCTCGTTGAATTGCATAAAATGCTAATACTCCCAAGGAGATCATGAAGAAGAAAAATGCAGCTACATAGAGTGCAGCCCATGGCTTGTTACTCAATTGATGAAATACATGTTCATCATGCTCTGCATCATGAGATTTGTCATGATCAGTTAATTTGTGTTCACTTTTATTATGATNAGTNTCATTGAGTGAATTTTGATCATTAACATCGGTTATGTCATGTGTTCCGGGATTATTATGAGTTGTTTCATGTCCTTCCTCATGATTTGCTGCCATTATAGCTTTAGCTTCCTCAATAGTTTTTGGTGCACTAATAAATCCATAAACTAGTCCTACAAAACCAATANCCATAAATGCTAAGGCTAAATTTCTAAGTTTATTTGGAAAGGTATACATCATTTNATCTCCTTAAATATTATTTAACTAGCTTACTTCTTAATTCCATAACATGCTGAGCNATCTGCCAGCGCTCNTCAGCATTGACTTGTCCTGCATGTGAACCCATTGCATTTTTCCCATACATNANTACATGNTAAATACTNCCNGGNGTAATNTCTCTATCTGCNTAACTTGGAACTCCTANAAANTTTTCNCNNNTCATCANNATNCCTTGNCCATCTCCTTTNTCTCCGTGACATACTGCACAATAAATCCCATAAAGCTCTTTGCCATTTGCTAAATTATAATCTGAAGCTCTTAATGGCGACATTAATTCTACTTTAGCTGCCTCATATCCCTCGTTTGTATTAGGGTAGTCGTAGGGCTCCCACCCTCTCATGATGCTTCCTTCGACTGGAATTTGCGCTTCAATACCATTTGCAAAAGCGTCAGATTCTGCATAAGTCTCATAGCCTATGGATTCATACATATTTGGGAAATATTGATAATTTGGTTTGGATGGGTCAAAGCATGAATTTAATCCCAATGCAATAATAACAAAAAACAATAAGCCTTTATAATTCATCTATTTTGGTTTTTCTATTACTGAAACACCTATAGCTCCTGACTTTTTCAAAAGCTTTTCAAGTTCTTTCACATTGCCATGAATTCCTATTTCCACAAGAAATTTGTCGTCTGTAGTTAATGGATTTGGATTTTCAGCTTTTTTGAAAGGCCACAATCTACTTCTCATGTAAAATGTAATAACCATTAAGTGAGCTGCAAAAAATACTGTCATCTCAAACATAATTGGCACAAAAGCAGGCATGTTTTCCAAATAAGAAAAACTTGGTTTTCCTCCTATGTTCTGTGGCCAATCTTCGATCATAATATAATTCATCATTAATACTGCAACAGATAAGCCGATACATCCGTATATGAATGACATGATAGCAATTCGTGTTTCTTCAAGTCCCATAGCCTTATCGAGTCCATGAACAGGAAATGGAGTATAAACCTCTTCGATATGATGTTTTTCAGAGCGAATAGTTTTGATAGCGCTTAAAAGCACATCATCATCATCATAAAGGGCATGTACTATTTTATCATTCATGATTTACTATCTCTTAATTTTTTATACTTCTCTCCAGATGCTTTTAATATTGTTTTTACCTCAGCCTGAGCAATTACGGGGAATGTTCGTGCATACAATAAAAATAACACAAAGAAAAATCCTATGGTGCCTATAAAAATTCCAATATCTACAAAAGTTGGAGAAAACATAGTCCATGAGGAAGGAAGGTAATCTCTGTGCAATGATGTTACAATAATCACAAAACGTTCAAACCACATTCCTATATTTACAACTATGGAAATGATAAAAGAGAACATAATACTAGTTCTAAGTTTCTTAAACCACATGAATTGTGGAGAGAAAACATTACATGTCATCATTGACCAATAAGCCCACCAATAAGGTCCTGTAGCTCTATTTAAGAAAGCATACTGTTCGTATTCTACGCCTGAATACCAGGCGATAAAAAGTTCTGTAATGTAAGCTACACCAACAATAGAACCTGTAATCATAATCACAATATTCATCAATTCAATGTGTTGAACTGTAATATAATTTTCTAAATTAGAAACTTTACGCATTATAATCAAAAGGGTATTTACCATAGCAAATCCAGAAAAAATTGCTCCTGCAACAAAGTAAGGAGGAAAAATTGTGGTATGCCAACCCGGTATAACCGATGTAGCAAAGTCAAATGATACTATCGTGTGAACTGAAAGAACTAAAGGCGTAGCTAATCCTGCTAAAACTAAAGAAACCTCTTCAAATCTTTGCCAGTCTTTGGCTCTACCAGACCATCCAAAACTCAGTAAACTGTATATCTTTTTTTGAAATGGTAGTACAGCTCGATCTCGAATCATTGCAAAGTCAGGCAATAAACCCGTCCACCAAAATACAAGAGAGACAGATAGATAAGTTGATATAGCAAATACGTCCCAAAGCAATGGAGAATTAAAATTAACCCACAAAGAACCAAATCCATTTGGAATTGGCAAAGTCCAATATGCTAGCCAAGGACGACCCATATGAATAATTGGAAATAAACCTGCTTGAATTACGGAGAAGATTGTCATTGCTTCAGCAGATCGGTTAATAGCCATACGCCATTTTTGTCTAAATAGTAAAAGTACGGCTGATATGAGTGTACCAGCATGACCAATTCCTACCCACCATACAAAATTAGTAATATCCCAAGCCCAACCAACAGTCTTGTTTAATCCCCAGGTTCCAATACCTGTTGAAATGGTATAAATGATGCATCCTACTCCCCATAAAAGAGCTGACAATGCAATCCCAAAAACAATCCACCATTGTTTATTTGCTACTCCTTCAACAGGAGCGGCAACATCCACAGTAACATCATGGTAGGTTTTGTCTCCCGTTACCAGTGGTTTTCTAATTGGTGCTTCGTAATGCGATGCCATAAATCTACTTTTCTAAATTATACCTCATCNGTATTTCTAACTTTTACTTGATACATTACATTTGGCTTAGTGCCAACACTTTCGAGTAAGTGATACATTCTATCTCCATTATGTAACTCTGCTACTTTACTTTTTTCATCATTTAAATCCCCAAAAACCATTGAGCCTGTATCACATGCGTTAGAACAAGCTGTCTGGAACATTCCGTCCTTAATTTCTCTTCCTTCTAATTTTGCGTCTAAAATTGTTTTCTGTGTCATTTGAATACACATTGAACATTTTTCCATTACTCCTCTTGAACGCACAACTACATCTGGATTCAATACCATACGACCTAGATCATTATTCATATGATAATCAAACTCATCATTTTTGTTATATAAGAACCAGTTAAATCGTCGCACTTTATAGGGACAGTTATTTGCACAGTATCTCGTTCCAATACAGCGATTATATGCCATATGATTTTGACCTTGTCTTCCATGAGATGTTGCTGCAACCGGACAAACAGTCTCACATGGTGCATGGTTACAATGTTGACACATTACTGGCTGGAAGGCCACTTGAGGATTTTCAGCAGCTTGTTCCATTTTACCAAATATACTTAACGAATCTCCTATGCCTGATATACTTTCTTTAGTTTTGTTATCTTTTTCAAAAGATTCTGCTGAAGAATAATAGCGATCAATTCGAAGCCAATGCATATCTCGTGATTTACGAACCTCTCTTTTGCCAACAACCGGAACATTATTTTCTGCATGACAGGCTATCACACATGCACCACAGCCAGTACATGAATTTAAATCTATAGAAAGATTAAAATGATGTCCAATCGAACGGTCAAATTCTTGCCACATATCAACTTCTGGAGATGTAACATCAAATTCAATATGATTTTTTGAAACTTGAGGCATTTTATTCCAATGCTTTTTATCTTTAGTATTGAAAATTTCTAATGTTGTTTCCTTTATAATGTCACCTCTTCCCATTAAAGTATTGTGTAACTGAACACAAGCAAACTCATGTTCTTCATCTAAAGCTGAAACTTCAACAGTTTGTACTTTATTGAAGTTTTGATACAACTCGAATGCATTTACCCCTGTTTGCATTTCATCTTTTAAGCCTATTCTTTTTCCATATCCAAAAGAAAGGCCTACAGTTCCTGTAGCCTGGCCTGGCTGAATTATTATTGGTGCTTTAAGAGTTTTACCCCCTACAATTATTGCGGCATAACTTCCATTAAGTGCTCCATTTGCAGTATTAGTATTTTTTAATCCAATAGCTTCAGCATCAGTTAAGGATACAGTAAGATAATTGTCCCAACTTACTCGGGTGATTGGATCAGGAAATTCTTGAAGCCAGGGATTATTTGCTTGCTTCCCATCACCCATTCCTGTTTTAGCATAAAGAACTAGACTCATTCCTTTTGACGAAGCTTTTCTTAATCCACTAATATTCAATCCGGAGAAACTTGGTTTAGAAAACTCCTGAGAGGATTCAACAGAAAAGTAACCATCATGTAAAGCCTTACTCCAAGAACTGGAGTTTAAAATATTTTCATTCCAATGCGCTTTAATTTGGTCATAAAGTTTTGTATTTCTTCCAGCTAATCTTAGTAAAACGTCTTGAAATTGATGTGTGTTAAATAAAGGTCTAATTGTAGGCTGAGCAAGTGAAAAGTGACCAGGCTTGAATTCATAATCACCCCAGGATTCTAGGTAATGAGGGGTAGCAGCAACAAATTGAGATACCGAAGCAGTTTCATCCATTTTTGAAGTAAAACTCAAAGAAAACTCAAGATTTTTAATTGCCTCTCCCAGTGCCTTACCATTTGAAGAAGAAAAAACTGGATTGACTCCTACAGAAATAAGTCCACTTACTGTTCCAGCTTCAATAGCTTTAAAAGCAGTTAAAACTTCTTTTGCGTTTCCTTGTCGAATTAATTTTGGGCTTTCAGGATTAAAAGCCTCACTTTTAAGATAAGTGTTGATTGCAAGAACAGTGGCTTGGGCAACTTCATCCTCAATCCCTGATACTAAAACCCCTTTCGTTCCAGATTTTATTAAAGCAGCAAGCGCCTTTTGAGCCAGGGGATTTAACTCCTCTGACAATTCTCTTACATTTCCTCCTATGAGACTATCATAAATAAAGGCTAAAATATTTTTTTGATCTGCAGGATTACATGGTAAACGATAATCAGCATTTGCTCCTGTCAAAGACATGTTAGATTCAAACTGAAAGTGTTGGGACATATCAGCTTTTTTATGATCACCATTCGGTATTCTTGAAGAGGCATAACCCGCTTCATATCCTCCTCCTTGCCAGTCACCTAAGAAATCAGCATCAATTGAAACTATTGTCCTTGCCTTTGAAAAATTATAATCTGCTAATGCTCTTTGTCCATAATATTTTTCAAAAGCGTTAAGTGCAGTATCAGAAGAAATAGTATCATATACTACTGGACGAACATTAGGATATACAGCAATGAAATCCGAAATAATTTTTTGTGATGTTGGGCTAGGTAAAGTGGGGATAAGAAGAATGATTTCTTTTCCTGAGGCTGCTAATGCCTTAAGCATTGAATCTGTCTGAAGATAAAAATTATCCCAAGAAATGTCTTCCCCATTTGACTGTGGTCCTTGCAAACGTAAAGAATCGTAAAGTGATAATACAGAGGCATGAACTCTAGCGTTAGCACATCCTAAAGTTGGCGCATCTTTATTGCTTTCAACTTTAATAGGCCTTCCTTCTCTAGTTTTAATAAGGATACTAGCAAAATCATATCCATCCGCAATAGTCGTTGCATAATAATTTGCTATGCCTGGTCTGATTTGTTCAGGTTGAACAACATATGGGACTGATTTTATAACAGGTCCCTCACAAGCAGCAATAGTTGCAGCAGCGGTACTAAATCCAACATATTTTAAGAAATCTCTACGTGATGTACTACTTTCATCTAGTGTTTTTTCATCACTTAAAAAATCTTTAGGGAGCTTTGAAACAAATTCATTATGTTCTAGTTTTTTAACTGCCTCATCAGAAGGATCTANTTGTGCGAGGTTTTTCCAGTATGTTTTATTTGATGCCATATAATTNTCTTAATCTCCTTTTAATAGTGACATTTTCCACATTCTAGTCCACCCATCTGGGCAACTGTTAATTTTTCTACACCGTATTTTTTGGAAAGTGCTTCATGAATTTTAGCATAATANTCATTACTTTCTACTTTNACATTTGTTTCTCGGTGACAATTAATACACCAACCCATAGTAAGGGGTGAATATTGATACATTATTTCCATCTCTTCNACTGGTCCATGACATTTTTCACAAGCAATTTCTCCTACCTCAACATGTTGAGCATGATTAAAATAAACAAAGTCTGGAAGGTTATGAATTCGTACCCATTTTACAGGTTGAGTCTCACCTGTATATCGTTGGTTGGTTTCATCCCATCCAACTGCTGCGTAGAGTTTCTTTATTTCTTTAGTNTAGAAATCTTTTGTGTAGCCATTCTCAAGATCTTCTTCTCCATTATATTCAGCTATGTTCATATGACAATTCATACAAACGTTTAGAGACGGTATGCCTGAGTGCTTTGAAACACGGGCGGAAGAGTGACAATATTTACACTCAATTTGATTTGCTCCAGCATGAATTTTATGCGAATAATGTATAGGCTGTACAGGCATATAACCTTGATCAACCCCTACCTGCATAAAATAGCCATAAACAAAATAAGCACTGCTAAATAGAAGAAATACAACACTGACCATGACTAAAAACTGATTTTGAACAAATGCAAGCCAGATTGGTGTTCTTTTAGGTTTTGGTTCTGAAGTAATTTTAACTCCACTGGCCTCTGCAATTCTCAATAATGTTTTTTGAACTAAGAATAACATTACTATTAGAATTAGGAAAACCAATACCAAAGCTCCTAGTATAATGTTATTACTGATACCAGAACTACCTGATTGTGAAGCAACATTCCCAGGGGCTACAGCTGAAGCAACTGGTGCAGGAGGGATATAGTCTGTGTACGCAAGAATATTGTCAATATCAGAGTTGGAAAGCTGTGGAAATGAGGTCATCACTGAACCATTATATTCCTCATAAATAGCAACTGCTTGAGCATCNCCTGACTTTACCATGGCAGTACTATTCTTAATCCAGCTGTACAACCATTCTTTATCATATTTTGCTGAAACTCCCCTCAGTGCTGGGCCTACAGCTCGTTTATTTAACTTATGGCAGGCAGCACAATTCGCATTAAAAAGTTTTTTCCCTGCTTGGATAGCCTCACCATTATCGTTTATTGTAACTTCTTGGGCTGAGACAAGAAAAGATGAGAAAAAGCTTATGAATATAATAAGGGCAGAAGAAAGGAATTTGATTGATTTCTTAATCTTTCTACCTTTAAATAAATGTATTTTAATGTCCAAAGTGATATTCTAAAATCCTACACAAATTTAACTCATAGCGGACTTTTAAAATACTTAATAAATTAAGATTTTGATAATTTATAACCATTCTAAATAAGATTTTGAATTTGTTAAATAAATACTTTATGACAAGAAAAAGTTGTTTTTTTGTAACATGAAAATATTTACTTGTAAATCCCTTATTTTAGTGATTATTTATGGAATTTGCTCATTAAGCCATTCACAAGTCTCAAATTTAGACATTAAACAAGATCCAAAACTTGACAGTTTGTTAAACAAAAAAATTACTTTTGATCGAGAAAGATATTTAAATGAGTATTTTACTTTACAACTGTATTATGGAAATCTTGAAATAGCAACTGAAACTCTAAAAAATGCTAAAGAAATATATCCTAATATTCCTGTTGAATTGAGTTTTGAAACTCCAAATTACAAAGTGCAGGCTGGTCGTTTTAAAGACAAAATTGTTGGATTAAAAACTCTTGATACTGTTAAAAAGAATTTTCCTTCCGCATTCTTACTAACAAGGAAAAAGGAAATTTTAGAGTGATTTTTTAACTGCAATTT
The DNA here is from genome assembly GCA_002705385.1 of Flavobacteriaceae bacterium. Taxonomy (GTDB): domain Bacteria; phylum Bacteroidota; class Bacteroidia; order Flavobacteriales; family Flavobacteriaceae; genus MS024-2A. The sequence continues at coordinate 18,026 of PAFO01000020.1, read as the reverse complement.
CTTGGAAACACTCTAAAACGTCTCCAACTTTTATATCATTATAATTTTTTACTTGCAAACCACAATCATAACCCTTTGCAACTTCCTTAACGTCTTCCTTAAATCGCTTTAGCGAAGTAAGTTCGCCAGAAAAAATAACAACACCTTCACGAATAATTCGTATTCCAGAATTTCTATAAATTTTACCCGTAGTTACCATGCATCCTCCTATGGTACCAATTTTGGATATTTTAAAGGTATCACGAATTTCAGCATTACCAGTTATTTCCTCNCGCATTTCAGGAGAAAGCATTCCTTCCATTGCATCCTTTATGTCATTAATTGCNTCGTATATAATAGAATACGATCGAATATCAATTTCTTCTTTTTCAGCAATTGTACGAGCATTTGCCATAGGTCTAACATTAAAACCAATTACAATAGCATCTGAAGCTGAAGCTAAGAGAACATCAGATTCTGTGATTGCACCAACACCTTTGTGTATAATCTTAATTTCAATTTCACCAGTAGAAAGCTTTTGCAAAGAATCAGTCAAGGCCTCAACAGAACCATCTACATCTCCTTTAAGAATAATATTTAACTCTTTGAATTCTCCTAATGCAATGCGTCTTCCTATTTCATCAAGAGTAATATGGCGTTGTGTTCTAACACTTTGTTCTCTTAATAATTGTGTTCTTTTAGCNGCTATTTGTTTTGCTTCTCTCTCATCTTCTAAAATATAGAATGAATCCCCTGCCTGTGGAGCACCATCCAATCCTAAAATTGATACAGGTGTAGAAGGAGGTGCCTCTTGTAAATTAACACCTCTTTCGTTAAAGATAGCTTTTACTTTACCACTGTGTTTGCCGGCAAGTAAATAATCTCCCATTTTTAGCGTTCCGTTTTGAACAAGTATAGTAGAAACATAGCCACGGCCCTTATCCAAAAAAGCTTCAACAACAGTACCTTTAGCAGATCTCATTGGATTTGCTTTTAGTTCTAGTAATTCTGCTTCAAGTAAAACTTTTTCAAGTAGCTCATTAATCCCCGTTCCTTTTAATGCTGAAATATCATGGGATTGAACCTTACCACCCCAATCTTCAACCATTAAGTTCATTCCTGCAAGAGCTTCCTTAATTTTATCAGGATTAGCGTTTTCTTTATCAATTTTATTGATTGCAAATACAATTGGTACCCCAGCAGCTTGAGCGTGACTTATGGCTTCTTTTGTTTGAGGCATAATATCATCATCTGCTGCTACAACTATTATGGCAATATCTGTCACCTGAGCTCCTCTTGCTCTCATAGCAGTAAACGCTTCGTGACCAGGGGTGTCTAAGAATGTTATTTTTTGACCATTATCTAGGGTTACACCATAAGCACCAATATGTTGGGTAATCCCTCCAGACTCACCAGCTATAACATTTTCTTCTCTAATGTAATCTAGTAGAGAAGTCTTACCGTGGTCCACATGCCCCATAACAGTAACAATGGGTGCTCTTGGAAATAAATCTTCTTCAAGATCCTCTTCTTCCTCTATATTTTCCTCAAGCTCAGCCTTTTCAAAAGTAACTTCATATCCAAATTCATCAGCTACTATACTTAACGTTTCAGCGTCGAGTCTCTGATTCATAGTAACCATAATACCCAAACTCATACAAGCTGATATAATCTCAGTGGAGGTTATATTCATCATTGTAGCTACTTCACCAACTGTAATAAATTCTGTTACTTTCAGCATCTTACTTTCTGCCTCAATTAGAGCCATTTCTTCTTCAGTCTTTTGTTTATGCTGAACTCTTTTATCTCTTCTATATTTTGCCCCTTTAGATTTAGTTGATTTACCCTGAAGTTTTTCTAAAGTCTCACGAATTTGCTTCTGAACTTCTTCCTCTGTTGGTTCCTCTTTTTTAACAACAGTGTTAGGTCTGCTTTTACGCTGTTGNCCTTTATTATTGTTATTATTGGTTGTATTTGAAGANGGCTTAATATCTTTACTAATCCTTTTTCGTTTCCGCTTACGGGCATCTTCTACAGTTTTTTCTTTTTGTTTGACCTCATCAAGATTAATTTTCTGACCTGTTTTTTTTGGTCCTGATAACTTGGTATATTGGGTTTTTAGTGTTTCTTCAACTGTAGAATTTTCTTGATCAACTTGTNCCTTNTGNCTTTCAGNNNCTACTTCNTGTTGAGCTGTTTTTTCAGATATTTTTTCAATCTCTTCTTTNGNTTTTTCGGCTTTAACACTTTTCTCAGAATTAAGTTTGTCCTTAACAGTTAATTCTGTTTTGGGGGGTTTTGGTGGATTATTNAGTAAATCCAAATCAATCTTACCNAGAGTTTTTGGTTTTTCAAGAGCAACTCTATTTGTCTTTAAAGCTTCTCTTTGGGCAATTTGATCTATACGCTCCTGCTCCTTTTTTTCTTGAATTACACGTAAGTTTTCCTTTTCCTTCCTTTTTTCCTCACTTATCTCATGAGAAGCTACTTTCTTAGATTTGTCAGTTTCAAATTCATCTAAAAGAGTATTGTAAACTTCAGTAGTGATTTTAGTTGTGGGACGCGCATCAACTTCGATTCCATTTTGATTTAGAAATTCAACAGCTCTGTCAAGGGATATATTTAATTCCCTTAATACTTTATTTAGTCGAACACTAGGTTGATCAGACATATTCTTTATTATATTAGCAAAAATATGAATTATTTTCGCAGTCTATAGTTATTCTTCAAATTCTGCTCTCAATATTTCCAGAACCTCTTGAACTGTTTCTTCCTCAAGATCAGTACGTTTTATCAAGTCATTTTTATCAAGCTCTAAAATACTTTTNGCCGTATCTAAACCNACCTTCTTAAACTCNTCAATAATCCATTGCTCGATTTCGTCACTAAATTCTTTNAGCTCAATATCTTCNTCAACNCCTTCTCTAAAAACATCAATTTCATATCCCGTTATTTTTCCAGCCAANCGAATATTNGTNCCGCCTTTGCCTATTGCTTTTGATACTTCTTCTGGATTTAATATAACTTCTACTCTTTTATTCTCTTCATCAANCTTAAGAGAGTTTACTTTTGCNGGGCTCAAAGCNCTTGAAATAAAAAGCTGAAGGTTATTNGTNTAATTTATTACNTCTATNTTTTCATTTCCAAGTTCTCGAACTATTCCATGAATTCTAGATCCTTTCATACCAACACAAGCNCCAACTGGATCAATTCGNTCATCNTATGAATCTACAGCTACTTTTGCTTTTTCACCGGGTATTCTCACTGCTTTTTTNATTGTAATAAGTCCATCAAAAACTTCAGGAATTTCTTGTTCGAATAGTTTTTCTAAGAAAATAGGGGAGGTTCTTGACAAAATAATTCTAGGTTTATTACCCCTCAATTCAACCAATTCTATAATTCCTCTAACATTGTCTCCTTTTCGAAAAAAGTCACTTGGAATTTGACGATCTTTAGGCAAAATGATTTCATTGCCATCGTCATCAAGAAGAATTATTTCACGACTTCGGATATGATGAACCTCAGCAGTATACAAATCTCCTTCACGGTCTTTAAACTGCTTAAAAATATTAGTACTATCGTGTTCAAATATTTTTGCAACTAAACTTTGCCTCAAATATTGAATAGAGCGTCTTCCCAAATCAACCAATTTTACTTCTTCTGATACATCCTCCCCGACTTCAAAATCAGGCTCGATTTTTCGGGCTTCTGTAAGTGTAATTTCTTGATTAGAATCTTCAACATTTCCATCTTCAACAACTATCCGGTTTCTCCATATTTCTAAATCGCCCTTATCTGGATTAATTATGATGTCAAAATTTTCATCTGAACCAAATTTTCGTTTCAAAGTATTCTTGAATACATCTTCTAATATGACCATGAGTGTTACCCTGTCAATTAATTTATCATCTTTAAATTCCGAAAAAGAATCAATTAAAGCTAAGTTTTCCATTTTTTAACTATTTCACTAAAACTTTCGCACTTGAGATCTCATTATACGAAAGGGTTACATTTTTTGTTACGGTTACTTTTCCCTTACCAACAGGTTTGGGCTCTCTTTCTTTCCACTCAAGGGTAAAACTATGTTCATTTACATCTGTTAGTTTACCCTCTAGGGTTGGCATCGCTTCTCGTTCTACACGAAGCTTACGACCCAAGTTCTTTACATATTGTCTTATTTTTTGAAGTGGATTTCCAACTCCTGCTGAGGCAACTTCGAGCGAAAAATCGTTAACTTCTCTATCCAAATTATGTTCAATTTCTCTACTTATCTCAACACAAGACTTTAAATTAACTCCCTTATCACCATCCAAAAGGATATTAATATGATTGTCAATTGATACTTTACATTCAATCAAAAATAAATCAGGCCTAGCGACTAATGCTGCCTCTAATAGATTATATACCTTTTCTTTAAATGTCATATAAAAAAAAAGGGGACTTAAAGTCTCCTCCTCATTTTAAAAGAATGTGTGCAAATTTAAAAATAAATCAATAANATTCCGAATATTATCTATGTTTTTTTGAATGAAATCAAATCATAAATAGATGAAATTAANTAAATAAACTTAGGCTTAATTTAATTTTAAATATCCTTTTTTATAATTTTTGAATTTTCAAATGTAAATCNGGATTAAAAAATTGTAATTTTGAAATAATGAAAAAGAAAAACTTAGTAAGTGGTATTCGCTTCTCCAAGTTTGAAAAAAAAGAACAAACTCCATTTGAAAGATTATTTGAAATCTTTAAAGAATTAATCACTCATACGTCAGGTGATTTCGATGAAGCTATCGAGTGGCTTAGNGAATTAGACAAAGAATACAATCTTACAGATGAAGAATATAGTATAGACGATTTTATTGAGGANCTAAAACAAAAAGCCTACATTCAACCTAAACTTAAACGAGATGGTGATGGCCAGGGTAATGGATTTGTCCTTACACCCAAAACTGAAAAATTATTAAGAGAATATGCGCTAAAACAAATTTTTGGTAATCTAAAAAAAACANCNGCAGGAAACCATAAAACAAAAAATAATGGTACNGGTCAAGAGAGTACTGGTGAATTTAAATCCTATCAATTTGGAGACCCTCTTGAGAAAATTGCTATGACTGAAAGTATCAAAAATGCGCAAATTCGAAATATTGACCATGACTTTAGTCTTCAAGATCAAGATTTAGTTGTAGAGGACTCTTTTTATAAAACTCAGATAAGTACTGTACTTATGATTGATATCAGCCACAGCATGATTCTGTATGGCGAGGATCGAATNACCCCAGCAAAAAAAGTTGCTATGGCTTTGGCAGAACTGATTACTACNCGCTACCCTAAGGANACTCTAGATATACTTGTATTTGGAAATGATGCCTCTCAAATCTTACTTAAAGACCTACCCTATTTAGAAGTTGGACCCTACCATACAAATACAGTTGCAGGCCTCGAATTGGCAATGGATTTACTCCGAAGAAAGAAAAATACAAATAAGCAGATTTTTATGATTACAGACGGCAAACCTAGTTGTTTAAAACTTCCTGACGGAACCTATTATAAAAACAGTGTTGGACTAGATGATTTGATTGTTGAAAAATGCTATAATATGGCACGTCAAGCTAAAAAATTACATATTCCTATAACTACCTTCATGATTGCCCAAGATCCTTATTTGCAAAAGTTTATTAGANCATTTACAGAAGCTAATCGAGGGAAAGCTTTTTTTACNGGATTAAAAGGCCTGGGAGAAATGATATTTGAAGACTATGAAAAAAACAGAAAAAAACGCTTAGAATAAATGAAAAAAAATAATATTAATACTCTTGGAGATTTAAAAAAATCNNGTTACCAATCCAAANCCATACAACAAGAACTNGCACAAAACTTAAAAAGTGTNCTAAAAAGTGGTCAACCCACTTTTAAGGGTTTAATTGGTTATGAAAAAACAGTTATCCCCAATGTAGAAAGAGCAATTCTATCAGGTCATAATATGAATTTACTTGGTTTACGTGGTCAAGCAAAAACCCGTCTNGCAAGACAACTTACAGTCTTATTAGACGAATGGATTCCTGTAGTCAAAGGCTCTGAAATAAACGACGACCCTTTAGATCCGATAAGCAGGGAAGCCAAAGAACTTATATCAGAAAAAGGAGATGAAACACCTATCACATGGCTTCATCAAAGCGAGCGTTTTTATGAAAAACTTGCTACACCTGATGTGACAGTAGCTGATTTAATTGGTGACGTAGATCCTATAAAAGCATCCAACCTTAAATTATCTTATGCTGACGAACGAGTTATACATTTTGGAATGATTCCTCGCGCCCATCGCTGTATCTTTGTACTAAATGAATTACCTGACTTACAAGCGCGGATTCAAGTAGCACTTTTTTCAATTCTTCAGGAGAAAGAAATTCAAATAAGAGGTTTTAAATTACGCTTTCCAGTTCAACCTCTTTTAATTTTTACAGCAAATCCAGAAGACTATACTAACAGGGGCAGTATAGTTACACCTCTTAAAGACCGTATAGGCTCGCAAATACTTACTCACTATCCACACAATAGAGAAATTGCAAAACAAATTACCAAACAAGAATCGCAAGCCGCCATTGAACAAACTCCAAATATCCATATCCCTGAATTAGCTCGAGATGTTTTAGAACAAATTAGTTTTGAAGCTCGAAAAAGTGATTATGTCGATGCAAAAAGTGGTGTGAGTGCGCGTTTGAGTATTACTGCTTTTGAAAATTTACTTTCGACAGCAGAACGTAGAATGTTGATTAGTGGAGAAATAAAAACCAGTCTTCGAATGGTTGATTTTCTTGGAATAATCTCCTCAATAAACGGTAAGATCGAATTGGTATATGAGGGAGAACAAGAGGGTGCAGAACAAATTTCCTACTACCTTATTTCACAAGCGGTAAAGACCTTATTTCCAAATTATTTCCCAGAAGTTAAAAAACTTGAAAAAGAAGATGAAGAAGGTCCTTATGATAATATCTTAGGGTGGTTCTTTAAAGACAACGAACTCTTCTTAGATGATACCCTTAATGATAAAGACTACAAAAAGTTATTGGATAAACTCCCGGGTGTGGATGCTATTATAAAAGCTTATCAACCCGATTGTAGTCTAGAAGATCGTTACTTTCTTATTGAATTTTTGTTATGGGGACTCGAAGCACACAAAAAACTTAATAAATATAGAACCTTGGAAGGGTTTCAATTTAAAGATACTCTAGGAAGTTATATAAGTAGACTTTAAAAATTTTATTTATCAAATGCCTCCAAGCCAGAGGCATTTAAATTTTATTTATTGTTAATCATTTATTTTGAAAAATTTAATCTCTTTAAACTCTGAAAGATTTAATGCTTCAATCTGGGATTTTATCAAATCCCAATCTTCTTTATAGAAAGCATTTGTTTTTTTCAATGCCTCTTTGAGATCTTTATAGGAATGCTCAATAAGTTTTTTCTCGGTCGATGTAATACCATAAGGTCTAGACCTAACATATCGACTAGCGCTATAAATTCTCTTAATCACACTATTTTCTGGATTTCTTACAATTCCTTGTCTTTTGTCCTCTTTACCTATAAATAAAATTATAATTTTTTCGATTTTTTTAGAATATTCATCAATTTTTTCTGTTAGTGCTTTATTTTCCTCTTTAGCTTTAGCCTCTATTTTCTTTTTATAAAAAGATAAGATGTTTTTACTAGCTTTTAGTTGATCTACAGCAGCTGAAGTTTTATCGATATAGGCTTCTAACTTTTTAGCATAATTGTAGCGATCTTCAATTGCTTTTTCAGAAACTTGCAGTCTAGGATCTATCATTACATTAACTTCTGTTTCAGAGGATTCATTCTTACTTTCTAAGACAACTTTATAAGTTCCAGGCTTAACAGTCACACCTCCAGGTTCACCGGTTCGTTTTATATCAGATCGACTAGGACGATTAACCCCTTTTTCATTCATGTACCAATACCATCGGTGAAAACCTGTTTCATTAGGTGCTTTTATTTTTAAGGTTCTAATCTGTCGCTCACCATCAAAAATTTTAAGAGTCAATGAATCTTTATTATTTTCCACACCAGCATTATAAAAATAGGTAAGCATACTTCCATATTTTCTATTTTCAGCATTATATAAAGCATCTCCTCCAAATCGAGAACCCGACGGTTGCTGGTACGATGCTAAGTATGCCGTTGGTGATTCAAAAATGTGGGATTCCTTTGAAACCAGTTCAGGATTTTTAGCAATTGCCCTTAGCGGTCTAATGTCATCTAATACCCAAGCCGCTCTTCCAAAAGTACCAATTACTAAATCATTTTCTCTTGGATGAATTACCAGGTCTTTAGTCGATACAGTTGGAAATACTTTGGGGTCAAATTTCGTCCAATTTTCTGCTGTATCCAATGAATAATATAATCCATCATCAGTTCCTAAAAACAACAAACGGTCTGTTTCTATGTCTTCAACAATACTCAAGGCATAACCAAAAACATCATTTTCATCAACTATACGCTTCCATGATTTCCCATAATTAGTCGTCTTAAAGACATAAGGAGTATAGTTATATCTCCTGTAATCATTAGCAACTAAAAGTGCTGTTCCCGCATCCTTATTNGAGGCTTTAATTTGAGTAATCCAACTNCCTTNAGGAAGTTGTTTTAAGTTTTTGGTAAGTTCTACCCAACTATTTCCTCCATCCTGAGTTATATGAACTCTCCCATCGTCTGAACCAGTCCACAACATGTTTTTTTGCAAAGGGGAGGGCTCAATNACAAGGAGGGTACAGTGATTTTCAGCACCAGTAGCATCTAATGTTAATCCNCCACTCTCACTCTGTTTTTGTTTTTCAGGATCATTTGTAGTCAAGTCTGGAGATATAACCTCCCANGTCAANCCTTTATTAGTACTTTTATGTACAAATTGACTNCCAAAATANACCACACTATTNTCAAATGGATCTTGACCAATTGCTGCGTTCCAATTANAACGAAGCATGACATCAGGATCAGGATGTGTAGGNCTTACACCATAATTATTACCTGTTTGCCAATCGTAACGAGAAACATTCCCTTGCTGACTCATAGCATATCCAAAACGAGAATCATCCTTATCTGGAACAACATCAAATCCATCTCCAAAAGCAATTTCTTGCCAATATGAATTTCGAATTCCTTGNGCTTTCCATACATATGCGGGGCCTCTCCAAGAGCCATTGTCTTGCATTCCCCCATAAACATTATATGGATATTCATTATCAACACTAATGTGATAAAACTGCCCTACAGGTATATTCCCAACAAAGCGCCAAGAATTACCTCCATCGTGAGTAATATTTAGTCCTCCATCATTTCCGTCTATCATAAATGACCCATCTTCGGGATGAATCCACCAAGCATGATGATCTGGATGAACACCATTGTTTGCGTTGTAGGCTGGCATTAATTCTTGAAAGCTTTTCCCTCCGTCCTCTGAAACATTAACATAAGTAAATACGGTATATATTCTATTTTCATTTTGTGGATCGACAAAAAGATCAGAATAATAAAAAGGTCTATTGCCAATCCCAGATTTATCATTCACTTTAATCCACTTATCCCCTCCGTCTATTGATTTGTAGAGAGCATTCTTTTTAGCCTCGATCAGAGCATAAATGATATTAGGCTTGTTGTGTGATATGGCCAGACCAATTCTTCCTAATTCACCTTCTGGTAGTCCATCTATATCAGTTTTTTTTGTCCAGTTTTTTCCGCCATCAATAGTAATATATAGTCCGCTCCCTTTTCCTCCAGATTTAAAAAACCAAGGATCTCTTTTATGTTCCCAGAGAGCAGCGATCAATTTATTCGGATTCGAAGGATCTATAATCAGGTCAGCAGCTCCCGAACTAGAATTGGAGTATAAAATTTTTGTCCAGTTTTGTCCACCATCTGAAGTTTTAAAAATTCCACGTTCTGGATGTTCTCCCCATGGTGAACCAATAGCTGCTANATATACTACATCTGGATCTAAAGGATGAACTATAATTCTATGAATATGACGGGTTTTTTCAAGACCCATTAAATTCCACGTTTTNCCTGCATCTAAAGATCTATAAACCCCATATCCTCCATTCAAACTGTTTCTAGGATTACCCTCTCCTGTTCCAACCCATATGACATCAGGATTAGATTGTTGAATTGCTATAGCGCCAATTGAAGCTGTTTTTTGGTTTTCAAACAAGGGAGCCCAACTTACACCACCACTCGATGATTTCCATACTCCACCGGAGGCAGTTCCTATGTATAAAATATCTCTATTTTCATTCACTACATCAATTGCAGTAACTCGACCACTCATCCCACCCGGACCAATATTTCGAGGAGCAATACCTTGCATCCATTTGGGCTCTATAGTCTGAGCAATAGCAATTTGGAATAAAAAAATTGAAAGAAGTAAATTTATTTTATTCATTTTTTTTTAAAAAATACAAAAAACGGGGTTGAATCCCCTTGTATTTAAAAATTATTTGAGAGTAAAGATTTCTCACTATAACTAAAGACAAAAAACCCTCGAAAAATTCGGGGGTTTTAAAATTTTGTTGGCCTACTAGGGCTCGAACCTAGACTCTTCTGAACCAAAATCAGACGTGTTACCAGTTACACCATAGGCCAAAATTCGAGCAAATTTAATTTAATTATACTATTTCACCAACAAATCACTTCTACTTTATTTGATTCACTTCTATCTATTATTTTACCGGACTATTATATCTTTTCTAATTTAAATAATATCAAAGTATTGAAAATAATATTTAACTACGTATTGCTGGTCAACATTTTGAATAACTGAATAAAAATAAAATTAAACTTTTTTTAAGCGATCCTCTTTTACTTGATTTATCCTTAAATTCGCTCATAGAAATTAAGAGCATTTGATGAATGATAAAACCTTTCGAATCTGGAATTACTTTTTTGGTTGGGCAGTTTTTGCGATAGCCTTATTTACATTTGGAAGTACTGTAGAGCCTACTGCTAGTTTTTGGGATGCAGGTGAATATATCTCTACGTCGGCAAAACTTCAAGTAGGACATCCTCCTGGCGCCCCTCTTTTCCAAATGATTGGTGCTTTTTTTGCCTTATTTGCTCCCAGTGCTCAAAAAGTAGCTTTGATGGTAAATTTTATGTCGGTTTTTTCTTCTGCCTTTACTATTCTTTTTTTGTTTTGGACATTAACATTACTACTAAAAAAACTCCCAAATTTTAATAGCTTAGAAAACTTATCAGATAAGATCGGGTTTTTTGGAAGTGCTGCTGTAGGTGCTTTGGCCTTTTGTTTTTCAGATAGTTTTTGGTTTAATGCTGTTGAAACAGAAGTATATGCTATGGCAACACTCATACTTTCTGTACTATTTTGGATGGGACTACGCTGGGAGGAAGAAATGAATACACCAAGAGGAGATCGATGGTTGTTAATGATTGCTTTCGTAATAGGTCTTTCTTTTGGTGTTCACTTTATGGGCTTACTTACTATTCCGGCTCTTGGTATGATATATTACTTTAAGAATTACAAAAAGGTAACTATTAGGGGTTTTATATATGCCAATCTTATATCAATAGCTATATTATTGTTTATTTTTAAATTACTGCTCCCATTAACACTTTCCTTTTTTGGAAATGCAGAGGTGTTTTTTGTAAATACTATTGGACTTCCTTTTAACAGTGGAACAATAATTGCTGCACTTGTCTTTATTGCTTTTTTCTATTACACCTTAAATTATACGAGAAAAAAAAAATGGATTAACCTTAATACCGGAGTGCTTGTAGTTCTTTTCGTACTAGTTGGATTTTCCTCTTGGATAATGATTCCAATTAGAGCAAATGCAAATACGGTTATTAATGAAAATTCACCTTCTGACGCTCGTTTATTATTAGCATACTACAATTTGGAACAGTATCCAGAAACCAAGCTCTTCTATGGACCTATGTTTTCTGACGTTTATGCAGGTCAAGACCCTATAGAGCCTTTTATTGACGATAAACCTAAATATGAAAGAGATTATAAAACAGGTCGTTATAAAGTTGTAAACTATTGGAAAGATGCCCGTTTTAATTCTAACAGCAAGCATAATGGAATTCTACCTAGGCTTTGGAGCAGTGAACATGCAGGGAACTACATGAATTTCACAGAACCACTTGAATTTAATTTAAAGTCAAGTTATAGTTCAAATCCACAACTAAAAAAAATTATTCAAGATTTTAGAGAGAATATTGAAGACGGAGCTGTCTCTGGAGATGATTACAATAATTTTTTAAAAACCTATAGTCCTTATCTAAATATTGAAAAGCCTAGTTTTTTATCCAATCTAAGATTCTTCTTTGAATATCAAATAGGATACATGTACTGGAGGTATTTGATGTGGAATTTTACTGGAAGACAAGATGATAATCAAGGAGAATATACTATTATTAATGGAAATTGGATCAGCGGTATTCCAATAATTGATGAGTTGCGCTTGGGNAATCAATCAAAACTTCATCCAGATGCTTTAAATAATAAAGCCAGAAATACTTATTTTTTTCTCCCATTTTTACTTGGATTAATCGGACTTTATTTTATCTACCAAACAGATCCAAAACGTTTTTGGGTGCTTTTACTTTTTTTCCTATTCACTGGATTAGCGTTAAAAGTTTATTTAAATGAAAGACCTTTTGAACCTAGAGAANGAGATTATGCATTGGTTGGATCTTTTTATGTTTTTGCATTGTGGATTGGATTNGGTAGTTGGGCTTTAATTCAAAAATTACAGACTTTTATCTCAAAAAAAATTGCTGCACCACTAACAGTAGGAATCTCTCTAGTTTGTGTACCAATTTTGATGGCCTCACAAAACTGGGATGATCATGACCGATCAAATCGATACACTGCTCAGTCAATGGCTAAATCTTATTTACAATCTATTCAAAAGGACAAGGGAGCAATTATTTTTACAATAGGTGACAATGATACTTTTGCACTTTGGTACGCTCAAGAAATTGAGGGTTTCCGTACTGATGTAAGAACAATAAATTCAAGTTTGCTTGGGACTGATTGGTATATTGATCAGATGAAAAGAAAAACATACGAAAGTGAAGCCATACCATCACAGATGACCCATAACTTATATGCCTACGGTGTTCGAGATGTTATCCGCTATCAACCTGTTTTGGATTCTATTCGATGGGATATTAAAGATTTAATGAATTGGATAGCAAGTGATCATCCGCGAACAAAAATCAAAGATTTACTCAAAAAAACGGGGCAAGATCCTAATCAACTTCCAGAAAGTCAGCAAGAGGGTATCTTTTATCCAACTAGAAAAATTCGTGTTCCAGTAAACAAAGAAAATGTATTAAAAAGTGGCATTGTTAAACCTGAGGATGCGAATAAAATTGTTTCCTACATTGATATTGACTTACCTGAAAGTGCGTTATTAAAAAACCAGATGATGATGCTCGATATTTTGGCAAATAATGACTGGGAGCGACCGATTTATTTTACTGGTGGGAGCTATTCTGATTCAGAATACATTTGGATGAAAAAATACTTGCAACTTGAAGGGTTAGTGTATAAACTTGTTCCTATCGAAACTGATTTGGGTGACGAAAATCCATACCTGATGGGTCGTATTGACAGTGATCTAATGTATGATATTGTAATGCAATGGGAATGGGGAAATTCTGAAAGTCTTGACATTTATCACGATACTGAAACAAGAAAAAACAGTATTTCATTTAGAAGCAACATGGCTCGATTAGCAGAAACATTAATTAATGAAAACAAGTTTGAAAAAGCCAAAGCGATACTTGATTTAGGTATCGAAAAAATGCCTTTGGACTACTTTGGCTATTATAGTCTTTTAGTACCTTTTGTGGATGGTTACTATCGGATTAATGAAGTTGATAAAGCAAAGGAATTGTCACAAAAAATCGGTCAAAAATATTATGAACGATTGGTGTATTTTAATAGTCTGGAAGCCAATTTACAATATAATATGGGCGAGGAAATCATTACTGAAATTGAACGTTATCGTGCCCTAGTTGAGGCAGATCTTAAACATGGTGAAAATATCGAATTGACTCCTGTACTTAACAAGTTTATGGAATCTTTTATGCCTTTTAAATTTCTCTATGGTGATTATGAATTTTATACAGGGCTTATTGATATCGCAGAGGGGTATTTTCTTGACGGAGAGATTGAATTAGCTCAAGACTTAGCCAGTAAAATAAGTGCTGAATATGATAAACGTCTAGGGTTGTACAATCAAGTTTCAGAAGATAGTCAACGACAGATACTTGAAAGGATTCAGAGGGAACTTAGTAGCTTTAATTATGTTGTTCAAATTGTAAAAGCATATGACAGCACAAAATTTAGCGATCAAATTGAAAGTATGTTCAATAAAAATCTTAATTTATTTTCTTCGGTCTTATCGGAAGAAGAGTAGATAGTCTAAGAAATCACATGATCTTGCAATAAGCTGATTAGCGTATTGGCATCTTGAATACCACTTTGACGCCAAACCATTTCACTCAACTTGTAGATCATAAAAGTAGGAAGCACCTTGACCCGAAGAGCTTCTGAAAGTTTTTGATTTTTATCTATATCAATTTTAATCACTTTACCTTTATCGCCAAGAGCTGCAGCAACACTTTTAAGTGTGCTATCCATTTCAAATAAACCATTATCCTCTTGCTGATAAAAAGCTAGTAAAATGGGCGTTTTTTCATCTAATAATTCACCAAATTTGGACATAGCTGTGTAGAATTATAGAACAAATGTAAAAGAAATTGATTAAATCTTACTTTTTGTCTTTTTTAAAGTTATAACAGTAATCTCTGGCCATATACCTACTCTTCCCGGATAAGCTAAATATCCAAACCCTCGATTCACATTCAATCGTTGTTTAGCTTGTTCGTAAATTCCTGCCCATTGTTTGTAACGAAATTTAGCAGGGCTCCATTTAAACCACCCTGGGATTTCAATTCCAAATTGCATACCATGGGTATGGCCACTTAGGGTTAAATGAACCGTATGTGGATGAGGTAAAACTTTTGCCTCCCAATGAGAGGGATCATGAGACATCAAAATTTTAAAATCGAATTCATCTACATTTTCTAATGCCTTTTCTAAATCTCCTACCTTTTTAAAACCAGTTCCCCAATTTTCTACTCCTATGATAGCCATTCGTTGCCCATCTTTTTCAATAAACCTAGACTCATTTAAAAGAAGATCCCANCCCATATCTTTATGGGCTTTATAAAGAGCTTTTATATTTTTTAGCTTTTCATCTGGTGAATCCCATCGCATATAATCTCCATAGTCATGATTTCCTAAGACAGAATAAACGCCGTTTGGAGCATTGAATTTTTTAAAATGTGGAATCCAAGGTAGAACCTCTTTTGAGGTATTATTTACTAAATCACCCGTAAAGAGAATTAAATCACTTTGTTGTTTGTTGACCAAATCTATCCCGTAATTAACCTTTTCAACATTGTCAAAACTTCCGCTATGTAAATCAGAAATTTGAGTGATCGTAAAACCGTCAAAAGCTTCTGGTAGATCGTCGTATTCAAGCTCGTATTTCAAAACCTTAAAGTTGTATTTCCCTTTGTACATACCATAGAGAAGTGAGGTAAAAGGAATTGCTGCCAAGGCTATAGCAATTTTAGAAACAAAAGAACGCCTTGTAGGTATAAACTTTATTTCTCCAGGAATTTTAGTGAGGTAATTATAAATTGCTTGTGGCAGTCGAAAAATATCCTCAGTTAAGAGCACTAGACTAATAATCGTCTGAAAAACAAAAATGGCAAGAAAGAATCCGATTGCATACATCAATCGGGGTTCCGTAGTTGGGGATCGCTCAAGATATAAAGTGTGTACTAAAAGATTACCTATTACTAAGAAAATAACCAAGATATAAACAAACCAAATCCATTTATTTGCTGTGACTGTTTTTAACCCCTGAAAACTATACCACTGAATGGCTAAAAGTATTAAAATGGTGATTGTCCATCTCATAGGTTTTTTTTGTGCAAAGGTAATTAGATGAGCTATAAGAAACTAATCACATTAACTTCCAATATCTTGGGCCATTCGTAATGCTTTCCCATCCGATAAACTCCCTACAAAACAACTGACATTCAAAAGTGTCTCATACAGGCTTTTACCCTCAATTGGCATCCCTTCAGGCACCAAAGAAAGAATCAATTTATCAAAGGTACGATTCTTTCCTTGCCACTTTAAGACTGCAGCATGGGTATAATGTTCTAGTAAAACGGTAATTGCTCTATGACCAATTACTTCTTTTTGAATTACCTCTTTAGATTGATAGATATTGCGGATACTCAAGCTTATGATGTCTTCAATCTGAGCCTTATATTTACTTTTATCTAATAAAGCCGCTTTAAATTTTCCTTCTANAATAGTCTTTTCGTTTTCTAAAAAAATACGTACCGCGTCTTGAATTAGGCTATTGATTGCCAAAGCCCTTAAATAACTCAATCGTTGAGGTTTGTGCGCGAGTTGAGCATATTTTTTGGAGTCAATTCGATCACGNACCAAATTTATCAAGTACTCTAAGGCATAGTCTTCAGAAATCCAACCCAANTTNATACCATCTTCAAAATCAATAATTGTATAACAAATATCATCTGCCGCCTCTACCAAATATGCTAGGGGATGCCGTAGATACTTTCCTTTCTCTGAAAGTGTTAATTCTTCTGCTAACTCATTAAAAAAGGGAGCTTGGGCTTGGAAATATCCATATTTTTTATCCGCCACATGAGTNGTTGGTTTAATTGGCAAACTCGCCTTAGGATATTTGACAAATGCTCCCAGAGTGGCGTAACTTAAACGGAGTCCTCCATCATTACNGGGCANAGAATCNGTNAAAATTTTAAGTCCGTTGGCATTTCCTTCAAAATCACACAAATCTTGAAATTCAAGTGCNGTCATTTCTGATTTATATTGAGCTCCTTTTCCAGAAGAGAAGAAATGACCTATGGCTTTTTCACCACTATGTCCAAAGGGAGGATTACCAATGTCATGAGCTAAAGAGGCTGCAGCAGTAATAGCTCCAAAGTCATTTGGTTGATAACCTAAGACATTATGTAAATGTGGATGCTTATCTAAAATTGCTTTTCCTGCAAGTCGGCCAATACTTCGTCCAACAACGGAAACTTCTAGACTATGAGTCAAACGCGTGTGAACAAAATCTGTTTTTGAAAAGGGAATGACTTGTGTTTTGTCCTGAAGACTTCTAAATGGATTGGAAAATACAATTCGATCATAATCTACTTCAAAACCTAAACGCAAATTATCCTGTTCAATTCTANGTCGCTTATTTTTATCACCAAAACGTTTCAAAGATAATAATGCTTCCCAATTCATAATTTAAAGTTACCAATCTAAATTTAAAGTTACCTATCTAAGTTCTAATGTTAAGGTAAGTTTATNAAAACTTATATCAGTTAATATTTATTTAATTCTAGGGTGTTCAAATTTAACTTTCTGATAAAACATAAGCTAAGCCNGTAGAATATATTTGNTGAAATTAAATCATATAAATAATGAAAACANTAAAAATATTACTTTCTTTACTTTTTATAATAATAATAGGTTGTTCTGAGGANGACCCNGTAATTGAATATGTTACTGTTACAGAAACTGTAGTTGAAACAGTAGAAGTTGAAGTTCAGGCACAACCAACAATTCCAGATGTACAATCTGTAGGTACAGGTGGTGTAACTTACATTGAAGAGGACACAACATGGACCAATGATAGAATCTGGTTAATGGACGGAAAAATANTAGTCCGCGGAGGCGCAACATTAACTATNGAGTCAGGAACTATTGTTAAAGCTGAAACTGATGATGGTGCTGACGCAACTGTTTTAGTTATTGCTAAGGGTGGAAAGATAAATGCGGTTGGGACAGCAGATGATCCNATCATCTTCACAGATAATGACGATCAAATTGGATATGACGATAATGGAATTAGTCCTAACAGAGTCCCCTCAGACATGGGCAAGTG
>PAFO01000019.1 GCA_002705385.1 Flavobacteriaceae bacterium | reverse complement strand
TTTGAAGATTTGTGTTTAAGTATTTCGAAATCGATTTCGATTCGAAAAACACCATAATGCTCAAAAATCAATATTTTTTAATTATTAATTCAGTAAAATTGTTTGTTGACAAGTTATTTTTACTTAGTTAACTAATTGTTATAAGATTATTAATGACATTAAATACTAAATTTAAAAACAAAAACAAACTAAAACTATTAACACAAACTAAATAAGATGAAAAAAGAGTTTTTAAAAAAAATCTCGTTCCTTTTTGCGTTGTTATTGACAATAAGCACCTACGCACAATCAGTGTCGGGTGTGGTAACGAGTGATGATGGGCCTCTGCCTGGAGCAACAGTCCAGGTTAAAGGAACAACTATTGGTGTAAGTACCGATTTTGATGGTAACTTTACTATTCAAGCAAATGATTCGGATGTTTTAACCGTCTCATATGTCGGATTCGAATCACAGGATGTCCCAGTTGATGGCCAAGATCAAATTACTATCATGCTAGTAAGTAGCAATGAACTTGATGAAGTTGTTGTAACTGGATATGGTTCACAAAAAGATAGAGAAATTACTTCTGCGGTTGTATCAATTGATTCAGAAGAATTTAATCAAGGTCCTATTAATGATGCCGCACAACTTCTTCAAGGTAAGGTTGCAGGTCTTCAAATTTATAAACCNGGGGGAAATCCGAANGAAAACCCAACTATTCGTGTTCGTGGTATTTCTAGNTTAGGTGCAAATGCTCCACTAATAGTNGTNGATGGTGTNCCAGGAGCTACTTTAGCNAACGTTGACCCAAATGANATTGAAAACATGACTGTTTTAAAAGATGGNTCTGCTGCTGCAATTTACGGTGCTAGGGGTTCTGCTGGTGTAATACTTGTAACNACTAAAAAAGGTNCTGTTGGAAAAACCCAATTNTCTTANAATGGTCAATACTCTGTAAGCTCNATATCTAGNGAGATACCAGTATTGTCAGCTCAAGAATTTTTAGCTAATGGAGGTACAGATATTGGGAATGACACAGATTGGATTGATGCAATTACTAGACANGGACAAACTCAAATNCACAACTTNTCAGCAGGTGGAGGTTCTGAAAAAACAAGNTATAGAGTTTCAGCAAANNTAAGAGATGTAGAAGGTATCTTNAACAATACTGGCTTCAAACAACTTAACACTCGTGCAACTGCTANTACNAAAGCGTTTAATGANAAGTTATCTTTAAACTTTAACTTATCNTANACTAAAAGAGANGCTGATAGAGGNGATGAAAGAGCATTTGANTTTGGTCAATTTTACAACCCTACTGCNCCNATNTANGGNGCTGANTCNCCATTTGTATTTAATTCAGCTCAATATGGNGGATATTTTGANCAATTAGGACTTTTTAGAAGCTATAACCCAGTAGCNATTATCGAGCAGACTAGAAACACTAGAAATTCAACTGACTTTAATTTTAACGTAAATGCTAATTTGGAGCTTCATGANAATTTAGATTTAATATTTAGTGCTGCTGAACAGCGAACAACTTCNCGTGANCANCTTTATAGNCCTACAACNCTTNTNTTTGANGGGAATGCTGTAAGTCCAACAAGAAGAGGTCTTGCNAGTTTAGGGTCATTTGATTTGTCTACNAAAATATATGAATTATATGGTGCTTGGGATAAATCATTCGGTTCTACAGATTTAGTATTTACAGGAGGTTATTCTTATAATCAAATAAANACATCTGGAACAGGTCTTTCTTTAGGGGACTTCCCAGATAACTCTTTAGATTATTCAGATGCAATTCAAAATTCTCAGGATTTACTAAATGATGGTTACATAGGAGCAAATAGTTATGCTTCTCCAGATGAAAAAATTATAGCATTTTTTGGTAGATTAAATTTAACTTTTAATAACAATATATTTTTTAACGCAAGTTTAAGACAAGAAGGTTCCTCTAAATTAGGGGCTGACAACAAATGGGGATTATTCCCAAGTGTTGGAGCTGGTGCAGATTTCAATTCAATTTTCGACTTAGGATTAGATCTTCTTAAAGTTAGAGTTGGTTATGCTACAACTGGTTCATTGCCTGGTTCAAATGGTCTTTCTCTAGAACAAAGAAATTTTGTTTACAGTGGTGGTGGTTCTGCAGGTGGTGCAACAACTTTAGCACGTGCTGCTAATCCTGATTTGAAATGGGAAGAAAAGTTAGAAACAAACTTAGGTATTGAATTTAAAAGTGGTCCATTATCAATGGATTTAGATATTTATAGTAGAATAGTTAGTGACTTTATTATAGATAGAGAAGTAGATGCATCTATTTATGGTGTAAATAGAAGATTCGAAAATTCAGGTCAACTGACTTCTCAAGGAGTTGAGCTTGCCATCGGTTATGATGTNNTAAATAATGGTTCAACATCCTATAATACAGGAATTGTTTTATCTTCTAATACAAATATTTTAGATGAATACGTTCTAGACAGAGCTCAATATGGTTATNTAGGTTCACCTGGTCAAAACGCTGTTGCTATGGTTAAAGTTCAAGTGGGTCAACCTCTTGGTGAAATTTACGGTCCTGTATTTGAAGGTGTAACCGCAGATGGTGGAAATCAGTTTAGAGATGTTAATGGCGATGGAGTACTAAATACTGACGCTGGAAACGTACTAAATGACGATTATGATGGTGATGTTTTAGGACAGGCTTTTCCAACATTAGAACTTGGATGGTCAAATCAAGTTAGTTTTGGAGATTGGTCAATTAATGCATTCTTTAGAGGTGCATTTGGGCATAGTTTAATAAACACTTTTAGAGCTTTTTATGAGCCTAATGTACCTTCTCAAACTTCATATAATCAAATGAATACTGTCCTAAGAGAACCTTCTCTTGGAGTCGCTCAATATAGTTCTTTATATGTTGAAAAAGCTGATTTTTTCCTTTTGGATAACTTAACTATCGCTAAAAGATTTGACTTTGGTATGGAGAAGGGTATAGAGAGTGCTGTTGTATCCCTTAATGCTAATAGACCTTTTGTTATAACAAATTATACAGGGACAGATCCTGCTCCAGAACTTTTTGATTCTTCCGGTGGAGGTCAAGAAGGTAATGCGGCTTCTAATTCTGATGCCCTACTAGCACCTGGTATTGATAGAAGAGCAGATTACTTTGCAGCTCGATCATTTACAATAGGACTAAGATTATCGCTTTAATAATGAAAATGATGAAAATGAAAATGATAAATTATAAAATAAATAAAATAAATATGAACACTTATTCTAAATTTTGGATATTGCTCTTCTCTACATCTCTAATTATGTCTTGTACTGATTTAGATGAGGATTTAAGAGGAGTTATCACTTCTGATATTTCCGTTGAAGGAATAACAACAGATTCTGGGGGTGGTGCAGGAGGAGATGCGCTTGAAGGTGCTTTTTCTCAGTTGAGAAGTACAGGATCAGCAGGACATACCAATTGGTATTCTGCTCAAGAGCTTGCCTCTGATGAAATGGTAGTTACTACCAAAGGAGGNGACTGGTATGATGGCGGTTGGTTAATTGATTTTCATAAACATAACTATAGCCCAACAAATGCAGCTGTTACAAACAACTGGAATTCACATTATGGTGCAGTTAATGCAACTAATGAATTACTAGGAGGAGGTTCACTGGATGCAAATGGTACTGCTCAAATAAAAGCTTTNAGAGCTTACTATTTTTGGAGGCTGATGGACTTATATGGTAATATTAAGTTACCTACTTCAACTGGACAAGATGCGCCTCAGTCATCAAGAGCTGAAGCATTTAGCTTTATTGAATCTGAGTTATTAGATGCAATCGGTGTTTCCTCTATATCTGCTTCGATGGATTTAAGTGGTAGCCCTTTAGGAACTGCAAAAGATGCATATAGAATTAACAGATTTGGTGCTCTTGGTATCTTAGCTAAGCTATACCTTAACGCAGAGGTTTACACAGGTACTCCTAGGTACCAAGAAGCTCACGATGCGGCAAACTATATTATTGAAAATGGTGGATATACTCTTTGTGACGCTGGTTGTAGTGTAGCAAATTTGGGTAGAAGACCTAGTGTAAGTTCTGACCCAGATAATTTAGAGGGTTTTGCTGCTGTATTTGCCCCTAACAATGAAGGAAATCCAGAGCATATTTGGTCAGTTAAATATGACGAAGCAACTGCTGGAGGGATGAATTTAGCGATGATGTCTTTACATTATTCTTCTCAGTTAACATGGAATTTTGATGCACAGCCTTGGAATGGATATTCTACACTAGAAGAATTTTACAATTCCTTTGATGATAATGATAAGCGTAAAACGGCTAGTTTCGTCGCAGGAAGTCAGTTAGACTACGGTGGATCTGACTTACTTGATTATGCAACAGATGACGGAGACCCAAGATTGGAGTATACTCCTTATATCAATGAGATTTTTCCTGACGGTTGTCGTCAATGTGGGGCGAGACCAGCTAAATTTAGTTATAAGCAATTTGGACGTCCTGATATGAGTAATGACTTTACATTAATCAGACTCGGACAGGTTTACTTAATAAGAGCTGAAGCTGTTGCAAGAGTTAATGGAGATTGGAGTAAAGCGCTTCCTGATACAAATATCATTAGAGCTCGTGCTGGAGCGTCTGCATTTACATCAATGGACGCTGATAAGTTTCTAGCTGAAAGAGGTAGAGAAATGTTTGGTGAAGCTGTTCGAAGAACTGACTTGATTAGATTTGGTAAATACAATGATGCTTGGTGGGAAAAACCTGCATCAGAACCTTACAAAAATATTTTACCTATTCCTTTTGAAGCCATTCAGGCTGCTGGTGGATCACTAACTCAGAATCCTGGTTATTAATTTTATCAGAGAGTAAATATAAAAAACCCCCTCTGGGGGTTTTTTTGTTATTTNGTATTCTAATTTTATAATAAAATTGTTTAAAAAAATTGCACTTTTACATTGTGTTCTTTTACTCTATTCATGCATGGAAAAAGAGGGTGAATTCACACTTTTAAAAAATAATAACGGAATAAATTTTGAGAATACTCTTTCTTTTAGCGAAAGATTAAATCCTTACACATACCGAAATTTCTATAATGGAGGTGGGGTGGCAATTGGAGACATAAACAATGATGGTTTAGATGATATATATCTAACCGGAAACATGGTTGAAAATAAGCTTTATTTAAATAAAGGAAATTTTAATTTTGAAGATATTACATTAAAGGCAGGAGTTTCGTGCCCCGATGTTTGGTCTACTGGGGCTACTTTTGTTGATATAAATGCTGACGGATTTTTGGATTTATATGTTTGCAAGTCAGGTCCTCCCGGAGGAAAAAATAGAAAAAACGAGTTATTTATAAACAATGGTGACTTAACATTTACCGAAAGAGGAAATGAGTATAACTTGGATATTTTCGGATTGTCTGTTCATTCTGCTTTTTTTGATTATGATCAAGATGGTGATCTTGATTGTTATATTTTAAATAATTCTTTCAGAAGTATTGGAGGCTATGATTTAATAAAAGGGAAAAGAGAAATCTCTGATCCAAAAAATCAAGGAAATAAATTACTTGAAAATATTGATGGTAAATTTATAGAAGTAACTCAACAAGCAGGAATCTATAACAGTGAAATAGGATTCGGATTAGGTATTACTTTGAGCGATTTTAACAATGATGGTTGGGTAGATATTTTTATTTCAAATGATTTTTTTGAAAAAGATTATTTATATATAAATAATAAAGATAAGACCTTCACTGAATCATCCGATAGTTATTTTAAATCCATGTCTTTAGGATCAATGGGTGCAGATTCTGCGGATCTAAATAATGATCTTTTAACAGATTTGTTTGTTACTGAAATGTTGCCAAAAACTTTTGATAGAAAAAAAACAAAAGCAGTTTATGATTCATGGGATAAACATGCGCTTGCTGTATCAAAAGGTTATCACTATCAATATCCTCGAAATGTTCTTCAAAGAAATATGGGTGACAATGATTTTTTTGAAATTGGAAGGTTTTCTAATTTATCAGCCTCTGAGTGGAGTTGGGCTTCCTTAATATTTGATATGAATAATGATGGTTTTAAGGATATTATTATTTCTAACGGAATCTATAAAGACTTATTAGATAGAGATTATTTAAATTATATTTCTGACCAACAATTAGTTTCCAATCTTATAAAAACAAAAAAAGAGGGCATAAAAAAGCTTATAGATTTAATGCCATCAGATCCTGTAAAAAATCAAGTTTACTTAAATAAGGAAAATTTTTTGTTCGAAGAAGTAACTGATAAAATTGGTTTTAGTATGAAAACCTTTAGTAACGGTCTTGCCTACTCTGATTTAAATAATGATGGAAGTCTAGATATTATTGTTAATAATGTAAATATGCCTGCAATGATCTATCAAAATAATTACCAGTCTAATAATAGTATTCAATTTTTATTAAAGTATGACGGGAATAATATTGATGGTATTGGATCAAAAATTATTTTAAAACTTGATAATGGTAAGAAGTCGATGCTAGAACATTTCCCATCTAGGGGCTTTCAATCCTCAATATCAAATAAATTACACTTTGGAATTGGTAATAGTATAGAGGTCGACAGTGTTTTTGTTATTTGGCCTAACAAAAAAATATCCGTTTTCAAAGATTTAAAAGCTAATGAAGTTCATTTATTAGATTTTAATAATGGAAAAAAAATTGATAAAAAGCTAGATTACTTGTCAGACACAAAAAAAGTTGATTTCAAAAAAAATGATCTATTTAAATTTTCACATAATGAAAATAATTTTGTTGATTTTAATAAAGAAAGACTGTTAATTGAGATGCAAAGTAATGAAGGCCCATCAATTACAGTGTCGGATCTAAATAATGATGGATATGATGATTTTTTTGTAACAGGGGCAAAAAATCAATCTTCTTCTCTATTCATTTATGAAAGTGGTACTTATAAAGAGTACACTTCCCCATTTAATGAATATTCAAAATCAGAGGATGTTGAGGCATATTTTTTCGATAGTGATAATGATGGTGATCAAGATTTATATGTTGGTTCAGGAGGTAAAGCATTTTCTAAATATGATCAATTGTTAAACGATCGATTTTATATAAATAATGGGCAGAATAATTTTGAATACTCTAATAAATCTTTTGTGTTTGAAAAACCTTTTGCAACTGGATCTATTGATGTTTCAGATTATGATAATGATGGTGATTTAGATGTTTTTGTTGGGGAAAGGTTCAACCAAAACATTTATGGTTTACCAGTATCAGGCCACTTATTTAAAAACATTGGAGACAACAATTTTATTGAGGAAAAATCTAAATCATTTGATAAACTTGGGCTAATTACAGATGCTAAATGGGTTGACTTAAATGATGACAAATTAATGGATTTGGTTATTGTAGGAGAATGGATGCCAATAACGATTCTCATAAATAATGGTAAAGGATTTG
Source organism: Flavobacteriaceae bacterium (assembly GCA_002705385.1). GTDB lineage: Bacteria > Bacteroidota > Bacteroidia > Flavobacteriales > Flavobacteriaceae > MS024-2A. Next base: position 16,040 of record PAFO01000019.1, on the reverse strand, counting down.
ATAATAAAACTTCATCGTACAATTTAAATAAAACAAATGGTCTGTGGAAAGCAATTGAAGTCATTGATCTTAATAATGATGGCCTTTTAGACTTCGTTGTTGCTAATTCTGGCAAAAATTCTTTTTATAAACCAGGTATGAAAATTTTTATTAATGATTTTGACTCAAATGGAACTGTTGAACAAATAATATGTGAAAAAGTTGATGATAAGTATTTCCCAATTCTGGATAAGGATGAATTATTGAGTCAAATACCTGCACTAAAAAAGAAACTATTTTATTATAAGGACTATTCAAAATTTTCAATGGATGACATTTTTGGAAATGAAATCTTAAATAATTGTATTTCAAGAGAATTAAATGAATTAGATAGTAGTATTTTTTTAAATAGTTCAAAAGGTTTTATAAAGACACCCCTGCCATACGAGATTAATTATTCATCAGTTTATGATATTGAAATTTTATCTCAAAAATCAAATATTACTAAAGTATTATTTGGCGGAAATCAAAGTAAAGTAAAACCTCAGTTTGGAAAGTATGACGCATCCAATGGTTGGTTAGTCGAGTTAGTTAACAACAATAGTGAATTAAAAAGTAATACTCCTATCAATTTAAATATCGAAGGAGAAATACGAAAATTTACCAAATTTGAATTTGGGAAAATTAAAATGTTTTTGGCTGGAATAAACAATAAAGAAATAGAATGTTATGAGATTAATTGAAATTACTAAAGTCTTATTAATTTCATTTCTTTTTTTTGAGTTAACTAGTTGTAACTTTAAATCTGAATATCATAACCTAGTTGAAAGAGAAATAAAAAAAGGTGAAATAAATAATGATTTAATTTTAGGATTTAGTTTTGGTATGACAAAACAACAATACTATGATAGATGTACACTTCTAAACAAGAATAAAATAATTACAGTGGGGGAATATAATTTTAACCCGGAGCAAATTCTTTCATCGCCAATAAATAATAAAAAAATTAAAATGTCTTTTTCTCCGAATTTTAAAGAAAAAAAGACAATTGAAGAACTTGAACTAAGATTTAGTTTTCTAGGATGGTCACATTGGAATACAGATTATCAGTCAGGAGTATTAATTAATCAAGTTAAAGATTCATTAATTTCTTGGCTCCCAGGAAATGATTTTATAGAAGTTAGTATAGACGGGATTGATAAAAAACCACTTGTTAAGGTTGATGGAAATAGAAGAATTATGTTATATAAGATAAACTCTAAAGACGTGATAGCAAAAATCAATAATCTCAAATAAATTTTATGAAAAATCAATTTCTAGTATTTGTCTTGGGAATTTTAATAATATCGTGTGATTCAAAAACATTTGAATTAAAGGATAATAATTTGATAGGAGTTAATTTCTCTAATAATCTAAAATTTAATGATGATTTTAATGTTTATAAATACAGAAACTTTTACAACGGTGGTGGGGTTGCTTTAGGTGACATAAATAATGATGATCTATTAGATATTTATCTAACATCTAACCAAGGTGAAAATAAACTGTTTTTAAATTTAGGAGATTTTAAATTTAAAGATATTACAGAATTTGCAAGAGTAGGCGGGGAAAAAGCCTGGTCTACAGGTGTAACAATGGTTGACATAAATGGAGACGGTTATTTAGATATATACGTTTGTAATTCTGGTGATGTACAAGGGGATAATAAACAAAATGAATTGTTTATTAATAACGGTGATCTTACCTTCAAAGAGTCAGCTTTAGAATATAATCTTAATGATAAAGGTTTTTCAACACATGCAAACTTTTTTGATTACGATAAAGATGGTGATTTAGATGTCTATATACTTAACAATTCTTTCCAAGCAATTGGGAGCTTTGATCTTAGAAGAAATGAACGGCCTAAAAGAGATGTTTTAGGAGGTGATAAGCTTATGAGAAATGATAATGGATACTTTAATGATGTAAGTGAATCTGCCGGTATTTATGGAAGTGTTATTGGTTTTGGTTTAGGGATTACTATTGGCGATATTGATGGAGATAATTGGGATGATATTTTTATTAGTAACGATTTCTTTGAAAGAGATTATTTGTATTTAAATCAAAAAAATGGAACATTCAAAGAGGATCTAATAAATCGGATGAATTCTATTAGTGGGGCTTCGATGGGAGCTGATATAGCTGATATAGATAATAATGGAACAAATGATATTTTTGTCACAGAAATGCTTCCATCAGACTATAAAAGATTAAAATCTGTAACCACTTTCGAAGGATGGGATAAATATAAATACAATGTAAAAAATGGCTACCACCATCAATTTACCAGAAACGTTTTACATCTAAATATTGAGAATAATAAATTTAGTGAGGTAGGAAGGTTTTCTGGTGTAGAAGCATCTGACTGGAGCTGGGGGGCATTATTCTTTGATTTTGATAATGATGGCCTTAAAGATTTATTTATAGCAAATGGGATTTACAAAGATTTAACAGACCAGGATTATCTTCAATATATCTCAAATAAAGAAGTAATTAATTCCATTGTTTCAAAAAATAAAGTGGATTACAAAAAATTAGTTGAGATTATACCTTCAAACCCTATTTCAAATCACTCATATAAAAATTTAGATGGTTTAAAATTTGAGAATTTTAATAATTCTGGTTTAGAAAATCCAAGCTTTTCAAACGGATCAGCTTATGGAGATTTAGATAATGACGGGGATTTAGATTTGGTTGTCAATAATGTGAATATGTCCGCTTTTATTTACGAAAATCAGACAAATAAAAAAGCTAACTACATAAAATTTAAACTCATTGGTGAGAACAGAAATATTTTTTCTGTTGGAGCGAAAGTCTATATAAAAACTAATGGGGTAAAACAAATGCAACAAATTCAATCCGCTAGAGGTTTTCAATCCTCGGTAGATTTAAGACCTAATTTTGGAATTGGAAAAAACACCAAAATAGATGCTAAAATAGTATGGCCTTCGGGGAAAACTAAAAATTTATTTAATCTAGAGCCTAATCAAACTATTACATTATATGAAAAAGATGCTGTAGCTGATTTAAAAAATAAAATTTCTGAAAAAGAAAATATTTTTAGAAAAGTGATCTTAGATTCTATTGTAAATCATGAAGAAAATAATTATGTAGACTTTAATAAAGACAGACTTTTATTTCATATGTGTAGTTCAGAAGGACCAAATCTTGCTTTTGGTGAAATTGATAATTCTGGATATAACAGTTTATTTTTATCTGGATCTTTGGGAAATTACATTAAATCATTTCAAGTTGATAAAAACAATTTAATTAAGAGTGGAAATAAAATTCTAAGTGAAAAATTAGATTTTGAAAATTCAGTAATTCTTCTTTTAGATGTTGATAATGATAATGATTTAGACCTTTATATAGGTAGTGGAAGTGTTGAGCTTTCTAAGTTTTCTGAAAAATTATATGATAGGATTTATATAAATAATGGAAAAGGTAAGTTTAATCTAAGTGGTCAAAAACTACCCGATGTTGATCATAAAATTAGTACTGGCACAGCTTCATTTGAAGATATAGATAAAGATGGTGATCTAGATATTTTTGTTGGGGAAAGACTTAAAATAAATAATTATGGACTACCCTCATCTGGTTTTATGTTAGTTAATGATGGAAAAGGTAATTTTTCAAATCAAACACAAAAATTATCTCCAGAACTTAATGAAATTGGGATGATCACAGATTCTGAGTTTTCCGATATTGATAATGATGGAGATAAGGATTTAGTTATTGTAGGAGAGTATATGGGCATTGAAATATTTACAAATGATAATGGGTATTTTTCAAGGTTAAAAAGTGATCTTGGAGAATTAAAAGGTTGGTGGAATGAAATTCAAATTGAAGATTTAAATAATGACGGTCTTGATGATTTAATTATTGGAAACCATGGTTTAAATTCTAGATTTGAAGCCAGTAAAAATAATCCTATAAGATTATATCATAATGATTTTGATAATAATGGGTTTGCTGAAGCGATTGTTTGTTTTACGGCTCCAAATGGAAAGGAATACCCTTATTCATTAAGGCATGATTTGATAGATCAAATAAAAACATTGAAAAAAACTTTCCCTGATTACAATTCTTTTAAAGATCTTGATATTAAAAAAATTATTGGAGTGAAACCTTTGTCAGAATCAATATTGTCAGAGGTTAATTATCTAGAAACCAGTATTTTTATAAACGAAGGAAATTTAAAGTTTCGTAAAATTAAAATTCCAAAACCTGTTCAATTCAGTCCTATATACGCAATAGAAACTTTTGATTTTGACTATGATGGCGATATGGATATAATTATGGGAGGTAACTTATACAACGTAAAACCTGAATTTGGAAGATACGATGCTTCTTATGGAGTCTATTTGGAAAATATAGATGGTGAAAAGTTTAATTTTTATAATAATGGTAGAGGGTTTTTTGTAGAAGGACAAATCAGAGATCTTAAAGTTTTGAATGATAAGATCTATGTTGCTAAAAATAACTCTGATATGGAAATTTTTCAAATAATTAGATGATGATTAATAAATTTCTCATTTTTAGTTTTATTTCTATAATTTTTATAGGATGTAATAGTGAACAAGAAAGTGTTCCCTATAGCGAAATATTTAAAAACTTAAACTTCTCAAAAACAGGGATTGACTTTGAAAATTTATTAAGCTACAGAACAGAATTAAACATAATTGAATACTTATATTACTATAATGGTGGTGGTGTAGCTATTGGAGATATAAATAATGATGGTTTAGAAGATATTTATTTTTCTGGTAATCAGGTTTCTGATCAACTATATTTAAATTTAGGTAATTTACAATTCAAGAATATATCTGTTGAATCAGGTATAACTACTAATAATTCGTGGTCTAGTGGTGTTACTATGGAGGATATAAATAATGATGGTTATATAGATATATATGTTTCAATAGTTAGCCCTGCAAGCCCTCAAGTAGAAAAAAATAAGTTATATATAAATAATGGAGACTTAACATTTTCAGAAAAGGCCAAAGAGTTTGGTTTAGATTTTTCTGGATTTTCTACTCAAGCTACATTTTTTGATTATGACAGAGATGGTGATTTAGATATGTACCTTTTAAACCATGCCATTCATACTGTAAGAAGTTATGGAACCTCTGAAAAAAGAATGGAGTCAGATTCTTTAAGTGGAGATAGATTCTTTGAAAATAAACTAAATGAAAGCAACAAAAAATTTGTTGATGTCACAAAGGCTAGTAAGATTTACGATACCCCACTAGGTTATGGATTAGCTGTTACAACAACTGATATTAATAACGATGGTTTACTCGATATTTATGTTGGAAATGATTTTCATGAAAATGACTATATATATATAAATAATGGAGACAAAACATTTTCAGAATCGTCTAAAGATAAGTTAGTTCAAATGTCTCATTTTACGATGGGTGTGGATGTAGCGGATCTTAATAATGACGGTTTCTTAGATATTTTTACTACCGATATGATGCCCTTTGATTCAAAAGTTTTATTAAAATCGGGTGGGGAAGATCCTGATAAGATATCAAGAATCAAAAGTGAATTTGGATTTCAAAAACAATTTTCAAGGAATAATTTTCAGTTAAATAGAGGGGACCAGACTTATTCTGAAATTGCCTTTAAAACTAATACATATGCTTCTGATTGGAGTTGGGGTGTTCTGCTTCAAGATTTTAATGTAGACGGAAAAAATGATATTTTTATTTCAAATGGTATTTATAAAAGGCCAAATGACTTAGATTATATCAATTATTTAAGTAATGTCGATTTTACTAAATACAATAACTCTAAACAAGACAAAATCAAAAAAGAATTAATATCAAAAATCCCGACAAATAAAACTTCTAATGTTTTATTTACTAATAAGGGCAATCTTAACTTTGAAAGAAATGTTGTGGGAAAACCAAATTACAGTAATGGAGCAGCCTATAGTGATTTAGATAATGATGGCGACTTAGATATCATTTTAAACAATCTTAATTCTCCTTCTGAAATACTAGAAAATACTACCAATAATTTGAAAAACTTTGTTTCCTTTTCTCTGAAAGGAAGTAAAAAATATACTATAACTCGTGGAAGTAAAATCAATATTTATACCAAAAATAACATCCTAGTTAAAGAGAATATTACCACAAAAGGTTTCCAATCCTCATCTACTAATCGAATTTACTTCGGTTTAGGAAACGAAAAAAATATTGACTCTATTGTTATAAGATGGCCAGACGGATTTGAACAGAAAATATCTGATCTTTCAATAAATAAGAATAGAATAATTAAAAGATCTGAAAATAATTTAAAAGTATCGAGCAAAGATTTAAGAAATAAAGTAAATGTCAAGGCATCAGTTAAAATTTTACCCATTAAACATCAAGAAAATATATTTTACGATTACGAACGAGAGCGTTTAATTCCTGAAAGATTATCATATGAGGGACCTGCTGTTATTAAATATGATTTTAATAAAGATGGAATATTAGATTTTTTTCTAGGCGGTGCTAAATATCAAAGATCTAGAATTTATTTGGGATCAAAAGCAGGTGAGTTTTTTTTAAAACAAAACCCAGATTTTGACAAAGATAAAGACTTCGAAGATGTTGATGCTGCCCTTTTTGATTTTGATGGAGATGGCGATAAAGACTTGTACATAGTTAGTGGTGGTAGTGATAATATGGAACTTGATAAATATTTAACAGATAGAATTTATATAAATAATGGAAAAGGTAATTTCAAAAGAATTAAAATTGGTCTTCCAAAAACTAATGGCTCTAGTGTTTCGGTATCGGATATAAATAAAGATGGCTATGATGATTTATTTATTGGTAGTCGTTCTATTCCTGGATCCTATGGTTTAAGCCCTTATAGTTTTATTTTACTTAACAATAAAGATGATAGATCTTTTAAAGTGATTGATAAAAAACGATACGGAATGATAACAGACTCGAAATGGGTAGATTTTAATAGTGATGGTTTAGAAGATTTAATTCTAGTTGGAGATTGGATGCCAATTCGTCTTTTACTTAACAAAGGTGATCTAACTTTTAGTGAAGTGACTTCAGATTATGGTTTGGAAAAAACTAATGGTTTATGGAATGTAATCTTTCCCTTTGATTTTAATAAAGATGGTAAAATTGATTTTTTAGCGGGAAACGCCGGACTTAACTTCAAGTGGAAGGCAGACCAGCAAAGACCAGTAAAAATGTATCTAGATGATTTTGACAACAACTCTCAATTAGATCCAATTATATTTTATGATTATAATGGAAACTATGTACCATTTACTTCTAGAGATAATTTAAATAAACAACTCCCCTATCTGAAGAAAAAGTTTAATTCATATACCTCGTTTTCTGAAGTTGATAACTTGTATGACCTTACAGGTAAAAAAGAAGAAGATTTATTGGAAATAAAATATTTATATGATTTAAAATCAAGATTATTTATAAATAACAAAGATAGTTTTAAATCAATCCCTCTTCCTGATGAGGCTCAATATAGTAGCATAGAAGATTTTTTCGTAAGCAATAAAGATTCTTTAGAAGTTATTTATGTTGGAAATACAAGATATTTTGTAAATGAGCTGGGAAGTCCAAACTCAAATCCTGGTGGAAAATTATCTGAATATGATAATATTTCAAATAGTTTTAAAAAATCCAAACTTTTAAAATTACCCGTCGGTATTAACGCAAGAAAAATTTTTGAATTTGAGAGTGAAAAAATCTATATTTATACTAATGATGATTATATTTTTAATTTAAATTAAGATATTTTGAAAGCATCGGTTTACATTTTATTTCTTTTAACTATTTTTTGTTCGTGTTCAATTGATATTCCTAAGCAGGTAACGGTTGAAATTGATGAAATCGATAGGTTAGTGGATTTTAATTACGATGTACAGCCTATTTTGTCTGATAGATGCTATCAATGTCATGGCCCAGATGAAAGCTCTAGAAAAGCTGGACTTCGGTTAGACGATGAAAAAATCGCTTTTTCAAAGCTTTTAAGTGGATCAAGAGCCTTAGTTTCTGGGAGTCTATTTAAAAGTGAAGTAGCCCATAGAATTCTCTCAACAGATCCAGAGGAGATAATGCCTACCCCTGAATCTAAACTTTCACTTACTGATAAAGAAAAGGCTATAATTTTAAAATGGATTGATCAGGGTGCTCAATGGAAAGATCACTGGGCTTTTATTCCTCCAGAAGAAGATAAAATAATTTCATCTGAGAGTGAAAAAGCAGTAAATCCAATTGATATTTTTATTAATGATAAACTTAATGAAAATGGATTAACTTTTTCTGAGCCAGCAAGTAAAGAGAGATTAATAAGAAGGGTTTACTTTGATTTAACTGGCTTACCTCCTTCCCTAGAGGATGTGGAAAATTTTAAAGCCGATACAAGCCCCATGGCTTATGAAAATATTGTTGATAAGCTACTCACTTCAAATGAAAATGCTGAAAGATTGACAATGGATTGGTTAGACTTGTCAAGATATGCAGATTCTCATGGTCTCCATGCCGATGGGCTAAGAACTATGTGGCCTTGGCGAGATTGGGTAATTAATGCTTTTAAAAATAATATGCCTTATGATGAATTCGTAACCAAACAACTTGCGGGTGATTTATTTCCTAATCCATCGAGACAAGATGTAATACCAACTGCTTTTAATAGAAACACCCCAATGACAGCTGAAGGTGGGGTTATAGACGAGGAGTGGAGATTAAACTATGTCTTTGATAGGGCAGAAACCTTCGGAACTGCTTTTCTAGGCCTGACGGTAATGTGTGCGAAATGTCATGATCATAAGTTTGATCCCATTTCACAAAGAGATTATTATGAACTTGCAGCTTTTTTTAATCAGACAAAAGAACTTGGGATGACTGGAGATGATGGTGATTTTGGACCTCTACTGCTGCTACCAGAGCCCAAAAAAGAAAAAACTCTAGATGAAATACAAGAGCAAATTGCCTTAAAGAAAAAGCAATTGAAATTAAAGCAAAACGAATTGTTTCAGGTCTATAGTTATGTTGATCAGTTAAACAACAAAAATAATTTAAAATCTATCGAAAGGTCAGTTATTCAAAATGTTTCTTTTGAAAATTTCAAATCATTAAAAAAGAAAAGCCCTGATATTAGTTATATCGTTCAAGGAAATTTTGGCAACAAGACCTCTTACATAATTGATAACAAGTCAGATATCACATCCAACGAAATGCCAAAAATTTCAGATGGAGTGGTTGGAACATCATTTTCTTTTGGAAATGAAAATGATGTTTTGTACTTAGAGTCAGTCCCTAACTTTGAGTGGACTGATTCGTTTTCTGGTGCTTTGTGGTTAAATACTAGAAAGAGAAAAAAAGATTTTAGCCAAACTATTTTTGGAACAACAGGAGGTAAAAATAATTATTGGAGAGGTTGGGATATGTTCTTGGATGATAAAAATTATATCAATTTCAGATTGATAAGTTCTTTACCTGGAAATGCAATTCATGTAAAATCTCCCGACTCTTTAAAAGTTAATAAATGGGATCATCTTGCCTTTACTTATGATGGGTCAGGAGAGGCAAGTGGAGTTAAATTATTTTTAAATGGAAATCAAATTAATCAAATTGTAAAAACTGATAACCTTTATAAATCAATTAAACCTGTAAGTAGTTCAGGAATAAGAAATGAAAGAAGATCTGTAAAAGTTGGGGAAAGTTATGATGGATCAAGTGGTGATAATAGAATTTTTAAAGGTAAAATGGATGAACTTTTTATATTTAATAAATCACTTTCTACATTTGAAATCAAAACTTTATATAATAAATATGAAATTGATGAAAAATCAATTTCAAATGAATTGAAGCGTGAACATTTAGTTCAAGAAAATATTGATCAAAAGAAAATAAAAAGTGATATATCAAAACTTAAAAATAAATGGCTTAATGAAGTATCAGATGTAATTGAAATNATGGTNATGGAAGACATGAAGGAACCAAGACAATCTTTCCTTTATGATAGAGGCTTNTACACTAATAAAAGTTANGANGTCNTAGCAAANACNCCNAGNGTTTTGCCNGAATTTTCANAGGATTTNCCAAGAAATAGATTGGGGCTTGCTAAATGGCTGTTTGAANATAAAAATCCATTAACTTCTAGGGTGACAGCTAATAGATATTGGCAAATGATTTTTGGNAAAGGTATAGTATCTACTCCAGATGATTTTGGATTACAAGGAATGCTGCCCTCACATCCTGAATTACTTGATTTCCTTGCCGACTTTCTGGTTAGTAAAAATTGGGATGTGAAAAAACTTATAAAATTAATGGTGACCTCATCCACTTACAAACAAAGCTCATCACCTAACCAAAAATATGTTGAAATTGATCCAAACAATATTTATTTATGGAGAAGTAATAGCTATAGACTTCCGGCTGAAATGATAAGAGATAATGCTTTAGCTGCCAGCGGACTTTTAGTTAAGAAGGTTGGAGGGGAAAGCGTTAGACCATATCAACCTGACGGATTATGGAGAGAAAAATCAAATTTTTCAATTAAATTATTAGATTATAAAATTTCTGATATTGATGAAGACCTCTACAGACGAAGTTTATATACTTTTATAAGAAGAACCTCACCACCACCTTCAATGTCTGTTTTTGATGCGCCCTCAAGAGAAGTTTGTACCGTAAAAAGGGAAATAACCAATACCCCGTTACAAGCACTAGTTTTACTAAATGATCCACAATTTTTTGAAGCCTCCAGAGTTCTCGCTGAAAGAATTCAGATTGAAAAATCAGAATCAATTGAAAAATCAATAGAGTATGGTTTTCAATTATGCACCTCAAGGATGCCTAGTAGCGATGAGCTACAAATTTTAAAAGAATTTTACGATAATCAGTATAATAAATTTAAAAGTAATCCAAAACTAGCAGATCAAGTATTTAAAAACGGAAGAAAGATACGAAATCGAAGTTTAGATAAATATAAAACCGCCGCCCTTACATTGGTAACAAATACGATGTTAAATCATGATGAAGCATATCTAAAAAGATAAATATGAATTGTAATTCACACGACCATAATAAAAAATATACCAGAAGAGATTTTTTAACAAAAACTTCACTTGGTATGGGTGCAGTTACCCTTGGTTCATTGTTAAATACTAACTCAGTGTTAGGCAATTACAACGGTGATTCATTAAATCCTCAGCTACGATTACCTCACTTTGCACCAAAAGCAAAAAGAGTAATTTATCTTTTTCAAAGTGGTGCACCTTCACAATTAGATATCTTTGATTATAAACCTACGCTAGTTAATTTAACAGGTAAAGAACTCCCTTCAAGTGTTAGAGGAGATCAAAGGTTAACAGGGATGACAGCTGGTCAAGCAACTTTCCCCATGGTTGGATCTATTTTTAATTTTAAACAGCATGGACAAAGTGGTGCATGGATGAGCGATCTGATGCCCTATACTTCCAAAATTGTTGATGATTTATGTTTTATAAAATCTATGCATACAAGTGAAATAAATCATGATCCAGCAGTTACATTTCTTCAATCTGGATCAAATCTTCCAGGGAGACCATCAATTGGCTCTTGGGTCAGTTACGGATTAGGAACTGATAATAAAAACTTACCGGAATTTGTAGTTTTAGTAACAAAAAATAAAAGTGGTCAGCCACTTTATGCTAGATCATGGGGTAATGGCTTTTTACCATCTAAGCACCAAGGTGTTCAATTTAGGTCTGGAAAAGATGCTGTTCTTTACTTAGAAAATCCCCCTGGAGTTAATCATGAATCTCGCAAAGAACAGCTAGAATATCTCAAAAAACTTGAAGATATAAATTATAGAGATATTGGAGATCCTGAAATTTTATCAAAAATGTCTCAATATGAAATGGCATTTAGAATGCAAACTTCTGTACCTGAAGTGATGGATATTTCTAATGAACCTGAATATATATTTGATCTTTATGGTGATGACAGCAAAAATCCAGGAACTTTTGCAGCAAACTGTCTTTTGGCGAGAAAACTTGCAGAAAAAGATGTGAAATTCATTCAATTATACCACCAAGGCTGGGATCAACACGGATCACTAAATAAGGATATAAAAGTTCAATGTAAAGAAACTGACCAGGCTACAGCTGCTCTTATTCAAGATTTAAAACAAAGAGGCCTTTTAGAGGATACTCTTGTTATTTGGGGAGGAGAATTTGGAAGGACTGCATATACTCAAGGAAGAATTTCTGATCCTGGTTATGGAAGAGATCACCATCCAAAATGTTTCACAATATTTATGGCTGGTGCTGGAATAAAAAAAGGAATTACTATTGGAGCTACAGATGAGTTTGGTTATAATATTGCGGAAAGGCCAGTTCATATTCATGATTTCCAAGCAACACTTCTCCATTTGCTAGGAGTAGATCATGAAAAACTGACATATAAACACCAAGGGCGACGATACAGATTAACAGATGTTCATGGGAACGTAGTAAATGAAATTTTATCATGAAAAAAATAAATAATTCAAGAAGAGATTTTGTAAAAAATACTTCTGCTTTGGGCCTTGGGATCATCTCTATGCCAAAAACTTTTTACATAAATAAAGGGATTGATAGTGATGATCAAATTATAGGGCACGGAGATTTCCGCTATAAAATTGATAAAAAATGGGGGGTTAATGCTCAGTATCCAGTCAATGATTGTCACGAAATGGTATTAGATAAGAATAAAAATCTTTATTTGACAACAAACCATAATAGTAATAATATTTTAAAATATAATCGTTCTGGGAAAATAATTGATTCATGGAGTATAGGAAATGAGGGGACGCATGGTTTAACAATTAATGATGAAGGAGGTGAAGATTTTTTATATATAACAGACTATGCTGAGCATAAAGTTTATAAAACTAATACTAAAGGCAAAATTCTTCTACAAATTGAATGGCCAGAATTTATTCCAGAATACAGCTCTGCTAAAGAATTTAAACCTACAGAAACAGCAATTGCTGATAATGGAGATATATATGTATGTGATGGATATGGACTAGATTTTATTATCCAATATAATTCCAAGGGGGAATATATCCGACATTTTGGAGGAAGAGGTGATTCAGAATCAACTTTTAATTGCTGTCATGGGATTACTATTGATCATAGAAATGATAAGCCATCACTTTTAATTACTTCTAGGACAAATAATGAATTTAAAAGATTTTCTATGGAAGGGCAATTTATAGAAAAGTATGAATTGCCTGGGTGTTGGATTTGTAGACCTGTTTTAGATGGAAATGAATTGTATTTTGCAGTAATTGTTACAAACTCTTGGGATAAGTTCGACGGAATGCTCGCAGTTTTAGATCAAAATAATAANGTTGTTTCTTTGCCTGGAGGTAGTATGCCTAAATATNNAGAAAATAAGTTGTCAAATCCAATTTCAGATACAAATTCATTTTTAAATCCTCACGATATTTGTATTGACGAGGATAAAAATTTGTATGTCCCTCAATGGAATTCCAAAAACACCTATCCTATTAAATTAACAAGAATTTAATTTTGGATTTAGATTTATTTTTTGGCAGATTTCATTCTTTAATTGTTCATTTACCTGTAGGATTTATTTTTCTAATAACGTTTTTTGAACTCTACTATGGATTTTTAAAAAAAAAATTAAGCTATAGGTTAGTCACTTTAAGTTGGTTTTTTTGTTTTGTAAGTTCATTATTTAGCTCTATTTCAGGATATTTACTGTCATCTAGAGGTCATTACATAGATGAAAATTTATTTGTCCACAAAATATTTGGATTCATATTAGTTGGGGTTTCTTTACTATCCTGGATTGGAAGAACTTCCTTCATTAAATTTAAATTAAGTTTTAGGAATAAATCTATATTAAATTTTGGCGTATTAATTCTTCTTTCAATTACTGGACATTTGGGGGGAAACCTTACTCATGGAAGTAAATATTTAACTGAATTTTTACCTATTCAAATTAAAAATTCAGTAGCTATTAATCAAAATATAGAGAAGAATATTGATTCAATTTATATTTACAAGGACCTTGTAAGTCCAATATTTGAATCTAAATGTGTTTCATGTCACAATAGCGAAATCAAAAGGGGTGAACTAGATATGTCTTCACTAGTTAGCCTCATAAAAGGAGGTAATTCAGGAAAAATATTAGATAAAACAAATCCCAGGCAGAGTGAACTATTCAAAAGAATAACTCTTGCCCAGGATAATATTAAATTTATGCCTTCTGATGGAGAACCCACTTCCTATTACGAGAAAAACTTAATCTTATGGTGGATCGAGAACCTTTCTGAATCAGATCAATTAATTAAGCCTTCAGAGGTTTCTGATGAAATGAAATATGTATTTAATCATTTATACGCTTTAGATTTTGAACAGAAGACTTGGGATAAAAGATTAAAACTGCAAAAACTAGAAGACTTTAAAGAAAAAGACCTAAGCAATTTTGAAATTAAGTTCATTTCTAATCAACAAAAATATATTTCTGTTAAGTATTTAAAAGAGAATATTTCTGATAGTGATTTTGAGGATTTAAAAGAAATAAGTGATCACATCGTATATTTTGATATTTATAATGGCCAAATTGATGNCTCAATGATAAAAAAACTACTTAATTTTAAAAATCTTGTTAAACTAAATTTAAAAGATAATTCAATTACTGATGATGGTATTAAACTAATATCTGGTTTAGAAAATTTAGAAGTATTAAACTTAATTGGGACAAGTGTAACTAAAAAAAGCTTTGATGCTTTTCAAGGATTTAAAAATTTAAAAAGAATTTATCTCTGGAAATCAGGTATTAAAAATGATGAAATAAAATCCTTCAATCAAAATCAGAATAGAATTACTTTAATTGGATCTATTAATTAAGTTTTTAACTCTATTTTTTAATAAAGTATATTTAAAAGATTCATTTTCTATAAATAAACTATCATTTATAAGATCAAAAGAAGATTCATTTGAATCAAAATAAATAAGTTCGCTATCATTTTTAAATTCAATTTTATTTATGTAATCATAATCAGTTTTCTTTATATTATTTTTAATTGAATAATACTCTTCAAAAATACTATCTCCCTTAATCACCCAATAAGTTTTATTTCCAGAGGCATTTACAAAATAATCCTCTCCCCCATTTTGAGACTTAAAATAGTATTCTAAAAAAAGATATCTTCCTTGTAATTCTTTTAACTTATTTGATTTAATATCATCTTTGCAGCTTACAACATATGTTAATAATATCATATAAATCATTGTTTTAATTGTGTGATTTTTTAAAAGCCCCATAACATTATTTTAAAACGTTTTTTATCACTTCTAATATACAGTTAAATTTCAGTCAGAGTTAACTATCNAGAGATTCTTTNTTTCTTAAGAGGGTT
This sequence comes from Flavobacteriaceae bacterium, assembly GCA_002705385.1. Taxonomy (GTDB): domain Bacteria; phylum Bacteroidota; class Bacteroidia; order Flavobacteriales; family Flavobacteriaceae; genus MS024-2A. The sequence goes on along the minus strand of PAFO01000019.1, from coordinate 617 downwards.
TTNTCACTGTATTTGATTTAGTAGAATCACNATGGTTTAAGGGGGAAATTTACTTGGAANACAGATGCTNCCCTATCTAGNTGANCTATNTACGAACATTGTTACTATCTGTAGTTCTTTAAAAGGCAATTAAAAGGTATTAATAAAAATATAATATTAATACTCATTTGAATTTACTCTTACTGTTCGAATCAGAATAAAAATGTACTAATTCAACTTCTTTACTTCTTTTCGAAGCAATTTAAATGCTTTTGTAATATGACCCTCGACTGTTTTAATAGAAATATTTAAAGATTCTGAAATTTCAATATTAGATAGACCTCTTTGTTTACTTAGAGTAAATATTGTTTTTGCGGGAAGTTTACTAATCATAATATTCATTGATTTTCAATAATAAATAACATTTACCCTTGTTAAGCAAGGGTAAATGTTTTACTTTAATAAAAAAACTTATGATATCAATTGAAAGTGAAGAGCGCCCTTGGGGGCGATTTTTCGTTATACACGACCAGCCCAAATATAAACTAAAAAGAATTGAAGTTGATCCAGGTGGAAGGCTCTCATATCAATACCATCACAAGCGATCCGAGGCTTGGACTATAATTGATGGGGTTGGG
>PAFO01000018.1 GCA_002705385.1 Flavobacteriaceae bacterium | reverse complement strand
AGGAGAGCCAATGACGAGATTTGAACTCGTGACCTCTTCCTTACCAAGGAAACGCTCTACCCCTGAGCTACATCGGCGAATAAGGAGAGCGAGAGACCGGGTTCGAACCGGCGACATTCAGCTTGGAAGGCTGACGCTCTACCAACTGAGCTACTCTCGCGTTTATTACTGGTTAACATATCCAGTGTTGGTTTTTGCTAAGATAAAAAACTTTTTGTTCCTACCTTACTTTGATATGTGGGGAGAGCAGGATTCGAACCTGCGAAGTTAAAAAACAACAGATTTACAGTCTGTCCTCGTTGGCCGCTTGAGTATCTCCCCTTTTNGTTATGAATATTTNTNTATNCCTTGATTCGATTTTTTAAAACTATCTATTGCTGAAAAAACATGGAGCCGATGGAGGGACTCGAACCCACGACCTGCTGATTACAAATCAGCTGCTCTAGCCAGCTGAGCTACATCGGCTTATTCTATCTAATTAAACGGAAATGGCATGTGATGATACAACAGTAAAAAATTAGTTTCGCGTTTTATATTTCAATAAACTGGGGCAAAATTAATCTTATTTGTGTAATCCTAAAATAAAAACATCATTAATTTAACTCATAAACAAAAACTGTCTTTAAACTAAATCAAATACCTTAAAAATTTAAAAATGGGCTTAAATTTAGAACTAANTCTATGCTCTGACTTTTTCCTTTTTTCGTTTAAGGATTCGTTCTGCAGTTTGGGCTGATGTATGAATTGCTTCTTCAAAGGTTCGACATATTTTCTTTACNACTACATCATCCCCCGGNATTACAATTTTCAATTCTGCCCATTTATTAACTCCATCTGAATTATTTTCAAGTTTGGTAAAAACAAATACATCTAAAATTTGATCATAAAATTGACTCAACTTTTCAACTTTCTCTTTTGTAAATTCTTTGAGTTTGATATCTGCCTTGTAATTAATAGCTCTAAAGTGAATTGTCATCATAATTTTAAAATTTAAATGTTATTCTTTTTTTTCTCGTGGATGAGTTTTTTTATAGATTGACTTAATAGTTGCAATACTTCCATGAGTATAATGTTGTGTCGCGGCAATACTTGAGTGCCCCATCAACTCTTTGATTGAATTAATACCTGCACCTTGATCTAAAAGGTGGCTTGCAAAACTGTGTCGCAAAACATGGGGACTTTTTTTCGATTTTGTTGTTACTTTATTAAAGTACTTTTTTACCGTTTGATAAACAAACGCTTCAGTGAGTTTTTCCCCTTTTGGAGAAACAAAAAATAAATCTGATGTTCTATGAATTTGTTCTTCCTCTTGACACTTCAAAAGAAGGAGTAATTGTGATTTCATTTGTGACAATAAAGGAATCAATCTCTCTTTATTTCGTTTTCCAATAACTTTTATTATTCCCTCATCAATATTAACATTAGAGCATTTTAACTCAATAAGTTCAATCCTTCGAATCCCAGTAAAGTAAAATAGACTAAGTAATGTTTTTTGAAGGACTCCTAAATAATTATCAGGATAAAAATCCCCTTCCAAAACATTCAAGACCTCTTGTTCAGAAAAAGGCAAAGGTACTTTAGAGGCCATTTTTAAGGCTTTGTGTTCTTTGAGAGGTGAAATTTCGATTATTTCATTTCGAACTAAAAACTTATAATAAGAACGTAAAACAGACAATTTACGATTGACAGTTCGGGCACTGTTCCCCTCTTTGATAAGACTGACAATCCATGAACGAATCTCATTATAGGTTACCTTTTCAATTCCAAACTCTTCGATTTGAGATTCTGATAAGAAGGTTTGAAATGAAAGAAGATTAGCCTGATATGCTTTATGCGTGTGAGAGGAGTACTTCTTTTCCAGAAGCAGATAGTCTAAAAACGGTTTTATTGGCATAAAAAAACGCTATTCTATAAATTTAAAAAAACCACAGAATAACGCTGTTAAAAAAGTGTGAAAAAGCTAAATAGATTCACTATCTCTTAACTTTTGAATGTATTGAGCTTTTTGAATTTTTTGTCTGTTTTTAACAGAAGGTTTGATAAATTGCTTTCGAGCCCTTAATTGACGCATCCCTCCAGTTTTATCAAATTTTCTCTTAAAACGCTTTAAAGCGCGATCAATATTTTCTCCTTCTTTAATGGGTATAATTAACATAAAATGTCACCTCCTTTCATAATGGAGCCAAATATAAGTAAAACTATTTCAGTCTAAGTCTTTAATTGCCCACAATTTAATTTAAATTATTCAAAAATTTTTCTTGCAATAACCAATTTTTGAATTTCACTTGTCCCCTCGCCTATTGTACAAAGCTTTGAGTCACGATAAAACTTTTCAACCGGAAAGTCTTTAGTAAATCCGTAACCTCCATGAATTTGAACCGCTTCACTTGCAGCTTTTACACAAACTTCTGATGCATAAAGTTTTGCCATAGCACCTTGAAGGGTAACGTTAAGATTTTGATTTTTCATTTCGGCAGCTTTCTGTGTAATTAGTTTTGCTGCCTCAATTTCTGTAGCCATTTCAGCTAACTTAAAAGATATACCTTGAAAACTACTTATTGGTTTTCCAAACTGTTNNCGATCTTTAGAATATTTTACAGANGCNTGATAGGCNCCCNNAGCTGTTCCTAANGAAAGTGCTGCTATGGAAATACGCCCNCCGTCAAGTATTTTCATTGACTGNATAAATCCGTCACCTATAGGCCCTAATCTATTTTCATCTGGAATTATACATTGATCAAAAACCATTTCGGCTGTTTCAGATGCNCGCATACCTAGTTTATTTTCCTCTTTCCCTGCAGAAAAACCTGCTGTTCCTCGCTCTACTACAAAAGCAGTCATTCCTCTATTATCTCCTTTTTCACCATTTCGGGCAATTACTACAGCAATATCTCCTGATTTACCGTGAGTTATAAAGTTTTTTGTTCCATTTAAAATCCAATTATCTCCTTCTTTTCTAGCTACAGTTGACATACGTTTAGCATCAGAACCAGTGTTATGCTCGGTCAAACCCCATGCGCCAATTTGCTTACCCGAACAAAGTTTTGGTAACCATTTAAGTCTTTGCTGTTCATTACCAAAAGTATATATATGATTAACGCATAAGGAATTGTGTGCTGCAATAGAAAGTCCAATAGATGGATCAATCATTGAAATGGTTTCAATCAAAGTAACATATTCATGATATCCCATGCCTGAACCGCCATATGTTTCAGGAATAAGAACCCCCATGAAACCTAAATCACCAGCCTTTTCAAAAATTTCTTTTGGAAAAAATTGGGCCTCATCCCATCGCATTATATTTGGTTTNATNTATTGAGCTGCAAAGTCACGTGAAGCTTCATAGACCATACGTTGGGTTTCTGAAGTTTTAATTTCAGGTTGTAATTCAAACTCTATCATAGATCAATTTTAAACAAAGATAGTTTTATTCCTACTATTTTATTTTGATAATTTGCAAAAAGTTCAGATAAAAATAAAAGGCTTATTGATTTATTGAAAATTCTAAAAAAGAAGGTTAAATGTAAGTAGTTTTTAATCTTTTTTCATCCCTGCAATTGCAGATAGATAAACATTCAATTCTTCTCGTACTCTAGGGAATAAAAGAAGTAATCCAATCATATTTGGAAAAACTAAAGCCAAAATCATGGCGTCTGAAAAAGCCCATACCGATGACATATCGCCAGCCGCTCCAATAACAATGAAGATTAAAAAAAGGGATTTATATGAAAGTTCTGAAACTTTACTTTTTCCAAAAATATACATCCATGATTGCAAACCGTAATAGGACCATGATATCATAGTCGAAATCGCAAATAAAACAACTGCGACTGTTAAGAATGGTCCTGAAAAAGCAATATATTTTGAAAAAGCAGCAGCCGTAATTCCTGCACCTTCTGCAGCAACTCCGTTGATCATTACAACTCCTCCTTCACCACCATAACTAAAGATCGTATTATCGCCATTAAAGATTATAATTACTAAAGCAGTCATCGTGCAGATAACAACTGTATCAATAAATGGCTCTAAAAGAGCAACAAGTCCCTCGGAAGCTGGAAAGTTGGTTTTTACTGCAGAATGAGCAATTGATGCTGAACCTGCACCTGCTTCATTTGAAAATGCAGCTCTTCGAAATCCTGTGATTAAAACACCCAACAACCCCCCTAAACCTGCCTGCGGATTGAATGCTTGGCTAAAAATCATTCCAAAAGCATCATCCACAAAACTAAAGTTTGTGCCAATTATATAGAGACAAGCCAATATATACATCAATGCCATAAACGGAACTATTTTTTCAGTAACTGAGGCAATTCTTTTAATTCCTCCAATTATAATAATCCCAACAAGAATCATCATAATTAATCCGATAATAGTTCTTGCACTTCCCCCTGTCATTCCAAAGGAGTCAACTAATTGCATAGCAGCTTGATTTGATTGAGCAGCATTTCCTCCTCCAAAAGAAGCTCCAATACAAAGAAATGCAAATACTCCAGCAAGTATCTTGCCTAGGGTTACAAAACCTCTTTCTTCTAATCCCTTAGTAAGATAATACATTGGGCCACCGTAAACTGTTCCGTCCTTTCCAACATCTCTATATTTAACTCCTAGAGTACATTCTACAAACTTGGTCGACATACCAAGAATTCCACATAAGATCATCCAAAAAGTAGCTCCAGGACCACCTACGGCTATTGCCAAAGCTACTCCTGCGATATTACCATTTCCTACAGTTCCAGAAACAGCAGTTGCAAGAGCTTGAAAATGACTTACCTCACCCTCTTTATTTTCACCTGCTACTTTCGAATCAGCATTTCCTGATGTGTGATTATCAATGTCATCAAATTTTCCTCTGACTGTGTTAATTGAAGTTCTGAAATGTCTTATGTTAACAAAGCCAAAATATATTGTGAAGAACAGAGCTCCACCAACTAATAAAATGATAATAGTGGGAATACCTGTTCCGAAAAAGTTGTGCAATATTAATCCTTCCCACCAGTTCGCTATAGGAGTAAAAGCCTCGTTAATGCGATCATCTAAACCCTTTTCTTGAGAATAGATAGGTAAAAAGCTAAAAAAAAATAAAAGAGATAAACAGAAATATTTACTTGATTGAAATAAATTCATAATTACATGTGTGATTTGAACGTCCAATATCCTAAAAAGCTTATCAAAAACAAATTAATCTAACCGAAACATTAGATTTTATTTTTGAGAGCTAAACTGATTTAATAAAGTATGAGTTTCCCACGAATTGATAATGAGTGACTTGCATTATGGATAATAATTTCATTTTGATTAAATAAAAAATAAATAAACAATAAAAAAAAGTAGTCACACCAGAACAAGTGCATTAATTAATTCAATCCATAGAAAATATATTTATTTTATAAATCAAAAACGGAACTTCTTTTGGCGTAGATCATGTCCTTGAGCTTTATCCAAAATGCTAGAATCAGATATAACAAAAATCCCCCCACCAGTGTTGTAAAAGAAGCATATATAAAGAATAAGCGTACACTTTTTACTTTCATTCCCAATAATTCGGCAAGTCGAGTAGAAACTGCAAAACCATTTCTTTCAAAAAATAATCTTATTTTGAGAGGTATATTTGCAATAATTGACATAATATTTTTAAAGTATATGTTTTAACTAATCAGAATTAACAACTTTAAACCAAAAGAAAAAGTCAGATTTTTTTATCTTTTAATAGTAATTCATTAATAAACTTAAAGCATACCGTGAAGTAGTACTAAATTATTTTTCAATCTCGCCTTGCCAGTCTAAAATACCCCCCAAAAGATTAAAACAATTTAATATGCCTTGCTGCTTAAGAATTTGACATGCCATAGCGCTTCTAGCCCCTGATCTACAATATATAAAATAACTCCTTGATTTATCAAATACCTTAATGTTATCAAAAAAGGTTTGAGGCTCTTGAATATTTAATAATTGAGAATTTAATATATGACCTGACTTGTATTCCTCTGGGGTACGTACATCTATAATTATACTCCCTTTCGTTTGAGCTTGTTTTAATGACCATGCTTTCGGGGACAAATCCATTTTTTTTTATAAAGGTACAATAGCAAAAAATCTAAAGCAAATAATAAATAGTGTGAATAATGAAATATTTTCTAGTTTTGTATTGACTAATGTTGTTATAACAAANATGAATTCAAAAGAAGTTATTATTACGTTAATAAGAACAAATTACGAAATTAATATTCAATTGATGACGGCTCTTAAACCTTATGGGATTTCCATACAACAGTTCAATGTTTTAAGAATACTAAGAGGACAAAAAGGAGTAGCTGCAAATTTATCAACAGTTCAAGAAAGGATGATAAATAAAATGAGTAACACTACCCGCCTAATAGACAAATTAATTCACAAGACATTTGTTGAGCGAATTGTATGTAAAGAAAATAGAAGAAAAATAGAATTGTTTATCACTAATGAAGGTTTGGATTTCTTAAAAAAGATTGACCCAATAATAGATCAAGTCGAGGAAAAAATGGTAGGAAGTCTAAATAATGAGAAGAAAGAAAATATTGTTTCAATATTGAACCAACTTAACTTTAGTTAATTTTTTTTTCGTAATTAATAAAATTGAAAATAAATCTAATGATGATTAGTTTGAGACATCATTATAAATTATTATTTAGAGATTTATGGTTAGTTAACATTTTATATTATATTTGATTTCTATGAAATTAAATATAAATTTTTTAAACCAATGTTGGTACATGATTCAAAAATGAACTCGTGAAATTAAACCCTATATAACATAAAGGCTTGTCATCACGACAGGCCTTTTTTAATTAAACTTATATGAAGCGTTTTTCTCTTCGATCTAAACATAAAAAAATATTAGCTGACACCATTACCCCAGTAAGTGTTTACCTTAAAGTCAGAGATGTTTTCCCGCATAGTATTCTGTTGGAAAGTAGCGATTATCATGCCAACAATAATGATTTCTCATACATCTGCTGCAACCCTATTGCCTCTATAGAGTTGAAAAATAGCCAACTGACTACAAATTATCCAGATGGAAGTTCAGTAAATATTGAGGTTGATGAAAAAACAAACATCCCAGAAATGATTCATGCGTTTTCTCAAGATTTTGTGACAAAAAAATTCCCTTTTAAGTTCATCAGTAATGGAATCTTTGGTTACATTGCACACGATGCGGTTCAATATTTTGAAGAACTTCAGTTAAAAAAAGAAAAAAGTGGACATGACATTCCAGACATTTATTATGCAGTATACCAAAATATTATTGCTATAAGTTTGTTCAACCACGAAGCTCATTTATTTTCTCATAGTGTAGATGGGACGCACAATTTGGACAAAATTGAACAACTCATCAATGGTAAAAAGCAGAGTACATTCAGTTTTGAAAAAATAGGAGATAAAACTTCTAATTTAACTGATAATGAATTTCTAAGTTTTGTAGAAAAAGGGAAAAAGCACTGCTATAGAGGGGATGTGTTTCAATTAGTATTGTCTCGTAAATTTAGTCAAAACTTCCAAGGTGATGACTTTAATGTCTATCGAACACTACGCTCGATAAACCCATCTCCATACCTGTTTTATTTTGATTACGGTAATTTTAAAATTTTTGGAAGCTCACCTGAAGCCCAATTAATTGTTCAAGAGGGTAAGGCTGAAATTCATCCAATTGCGGGTACTTTTAAAAGAACTGGAAATGACGATGAAGATTCGGTCTCAGCATTAAATCTATTAAAAGACCCCAAAGAAAATAGTGAACACGTTATGCTAGTTGACTTAGCTAGAAATGATTTAAGTCGAAACGGCTCTAATGTAGTAGTTGAAAAAAATCGTGAAATTCAATTTTATTCACATGTAATTCACTTGGTGTCCAAAGTAAGTTGTAAAATGAAAAATGATACGAAAACATTCCAAGTAGTTTCTGATACTTTTCCTGCAGGGACACTTAGTGGTGCTCCTAAACATAAAGCCCTTCAACTGATCGATCATTACGAAAAAACTAAACGCAACTTTTATGGAGGTGCCATTGGATACCTAGATTTTGATGGAAACTTTAATCATGCCATAATCATTCGTTCATTTTTAAGTCAAGATAATAAGTTACATTATCAGGCAGGTGCAGGTATAGTAGCAGATTCAATACCTGAAAATGAACTCCAAGAGGTCTACAATAAATTAGGTGCNTTGGATAAAGCATTAACTTTAGCTGAGGANGTATTATGAAAAAAGTATTTGTAGTNGATAATTACGATTCCTTCACTTACAANCTNGTCCATTATCTTGAGGAACTGAATTGTAAAGTAACNGTAAAGCGAAATGATAAGTTTGAATTAGATGAATTGGAAGCATATTCATTGATTCTCCTCTCACCTGGACCCGGAATACCAGATGAATCAGGCTTACTAAAATCTGCTATAAAACACTACGCACCTACAAAAAACATATTAGGGATCTGCCTTGGTCAGCAGGCAATAGCTGAAGTATTTGGGGGTTCATTGATTAATCTTGATAAAGTATATCACGGTATTGCTACTCCAGTCAAGATTACTAAAAAGGATCTTCTTTTTAATGGTCTTCCCCANAGTTTTCAGGNAGGAAGATACCATTCATGGNTTGTTTCTAGTTCNTTACCTGAGGTATTGGAAGCAACATCAGTAGACAATAAAGGTCAATTAATGTCTTTAAGGCATAAAACTTATAATGTTAGATCCGTGCAATACCATCCCGAGTCGATATTAACACCCTATGGAAAAAAAATTTTGGAAAACTGGATTAACAGCAGTAAATGAAGGCAATTCTCAATCAACTTATTCGGCATGAACAACTGACGAGTGAAAATGCTCGACGGGTAATCATAAATATTGCAGAGGGGAAATATAATCCTTCCCAAATCGCAGCATTTTTAACGGTATTTATGATGCGTGGTATTAGTTTAGAAGAACTGGAAGGCTTTCGTAATGCCCTTCTCGAGCTTTGTAATNAAGTTGACCTCAGTCAATTTAACGCCATTGATTTGTGCGGTACAGGTGGTGATGAAAAGNATACTTTTAATATTTCTACCCTATCTGCTTTTGTTACTGCAGGTGCGGGAGTTAAGGTAACCAAGCATGGAAATTATGGGGTCTCCTCAGGCTGTGGATCAAGTAATGTTCTTGAGGCTTTAGGTATTAACTTTTCCAACAACTCTGATTATCTGAAACGTTGTCTGGATCAAGCTGGAATTTGTATTTTACATGCACCCCTGTTTCATCCTGCAATGAAAAATGTAGCACCNGTACGTCTTGAANTGGGAGTNAAAACCTTTTTTAATATGCTTGGACCACTAGTTAACCCTGCTTTTCCAAAATATCAATTAACTGGAGTATATAATCTAGAATTAGCTAGACTGTATTATTATATGTTTCAAAAAACAGACAAGCAATTCATGGTACTTTATGCACTTGATGGATATGACGAAATCTCCCTAACAGGAGCCACAAAAGTATTTAGCAACAATGGAGAATCGGTTTTGANGCCTCAAGATTTTGGGATATCAGCTAATACTTCCTCAAGTATTNCTGGTGGAGAAACAGTGGACTCTTCAGTTGCTATTTTTATGAATATTCTACAAAATAATGGCAGTCAAGAACAGCAAAACGTAGTTTATGCCAATGCTGGTATGGCTATCGCCACAGCTGAAAAGCTCNCCCCAATTCAAGGTTTTGAAAAAGCTAAAGAATCCTTAACTTCTGGAAAAGCCCTAAGCACATTTAAAACTCTTCAAAAATTAAGTCAATCATGAGTGTTTTAGACCGCATTGTTGCCGATAAGAAAATAGAAGTTGCCCAAAAAAAGAAGCTGTTTCCTGTCTCCTATTATGAAGACTCACCTCTATTTGACCGACCACGAAATTCATTAAGTTTATTGTTAAGACAAAGTAAGTCCGGTATAATAGCAGAACATAAGAGACGCTCTCCNTCGAAGCAAAATATCAATANTAGTCTATCAGTAAGCGAAGTTGCAATTGGATATGAAGCNGCGGGAGTTTGTGGTATGTCGGTTTTGACAGACGGAAAATATTTTGGTGGTTCTTTAGAAGATCTTAATTTAGTTCGTGCCTCTACCAAATTTCCNCTCTTACGTAAAGAATTTATTGTGGATGAATATCAAGTCATCGAAGCAAAAGCTCACGGNGCTGATTTAATTTTATTAATTGCTTCAGTATTGACAAGAGCAGAAATCCAACAACTTTCTTCTGCTGCCCAANAAATGGATTTAGATGTGCTTTTAGAAGTTCACAATCAAGATGAACTTGAAAAATCTTTAATGCCNACCTTAGACTTATTAGGAGTTAACAATCGGGATCTTAAAACCTTTGGGGTTTCTTTGGAAACCAGTCATTACTTGGCATCAAAAATTCCAGATGATTTTGTAAAAGTATCAGAAAGTGGTATTTCTAAAGTAGAGACTATACAAGAATTAAAAGCCTTCGGTTACCAAGGATTTTTAGTTGGAGAAAACTTCATGAAAACCGATAATCCTGGAGCTGCTGCTCAGGCATTTATAAAACAATTAGAGGTATGAAACTAAAAGTTTGTGGCATGCGAGAAAAAAAGAATATTATATCTCTTGCAGATTTAAAACCCAACTATATAGGATTTATTTTTTGGATATCGTCAGCCCGGTATATTGATCAATCTACACCTTCACTACCCGAAGCTATAAAAAAAACAGGAGTGTTTGTTGATGCGACAATTGAATTCATTCAGTCTACGGTCCAAAACCATCAGTTAAAAGCAGTACAACTTCATGGAGAAGAGACTCCTGACTATTGTTCTATAATTCAGGAATTTGGAGTAGAAGTAATCAAATCATTTAGCATTAAAGATCAATTTGACTACAACAAAATAAGCAATTACGAAGACTATTGTGATTATTACCTATTTGATACCAAAGGAATACTTCCAGGTGGAAATGGATATGTCTTTGATTGGACTTTACTTAATGCATATCCTTCTGAAAAACCCTTTTTTTTAAGTGGGGGAATAGGGCCTAATGAACTTATAAAAATTAAAAATTTGATTAATACAACATTACCACTACATGCCATAGATGTAAATAGTAAATTTGAGTATTCTCCAGGACTAAAAAATATTGACCTAATAAGACAATTTAAAAAGCAATTAGATGAACTATAATGTAGATAAAAAAGGATATTACGGAGATTTTGGTGGAGCCTTCATCCCTGAAATGCTTTATCCCAATGTAGAAGAGTTGAGACAAAATTACCTCAGTATAACCTCTGATCCAACCTTTAAAAGAGAATTTGATGAGCTTCTCAAGGTTTATGTTGGAAGACCAACACCACTTTACTTTGCCAAACGCTTATCAGAAAAATACAACACCAAAATCTACCTCAAGAGAGAAGATCTTTGTCACACCGGGGCACACAAGGTTAACAATACTATTGGGCAAATTCTTCTTGCAAAGCGCCTAAGAAAAAAACGTATTATTGCTGAGACAGGTGCCGGTCAACATGGTGTAGCGACAGCAACAGTATGTGCCTTGATGGGTATCGAATGTATTATTTATATGGGTGAATTAGACATTAAAAGACAGGCTCCTAATGTAGCTCGTATGAAAATGTTAGGTGCTGAAGTTCGTGCTGCCCAATCAGGGAGTAAGACTTTAAAAGATGCTACAAATGAAGCTATTCGTGATTGGATTAATAACCCAGTCGATACGCATTATATAATCGGTTCTGTAGTAGGACCTCATCCTTATCCTGACATGGTAGCCCGCTTTCAAGCGGTCATAAGTGAAGAAACCAAATGGCAATTAGAAGATGTCGAAGGTCGTGAATATCCTGACTATGTCATCGCATGTGTCGGCGGAGGAAGCAATGCTGCAGGATTATATTATCATTACCTCAATGATGAGCGTGTTAACATAATAGCAGTTGAAGCTGCAGGAAAAGGAATTGAATCAAAAGAAAGTGCTGCAACCTCTGCTCTTGGTAAAGAAGGCATTATCCATGGAAGTAAAACTCTTTTGATGCAAACTCCAGACGGACAGATTACAGAACCTTATTCTATTTCTGCTGGACTGGACTATCCCGGAGTAGGACCAATGCATGCACATTTGTTTCGCAGTCAGCGTGCAGAGTTTATTTCCATTCCTGACCAAGAAGCCATGGACTGGGGTTTAATCCTTTCTCAAATGGAGGGAATCATTCCTGCAATAGAAACCGCTCATGCCTTTGCCGCCCTCGATATTCGTAAGTTTAGTTCAGATGAAATTGTTGTGTTTAACTGTTCTGGAAGAGGTGACAAAGATCTGGATACCTATATTGATTATTTCAAATTATAATGAATAGAATCGACAAAAAATTTAAGGAAAACAAAAAACTGTTGTCTATTTATTTTTCAGCAGGGCATCCCAAATTAGAGGATACGGTTCCTATTTTAAAAAAACTGCAAGAGTCTGGAGTCGACATGGTTGAAATTGGTATGCCCTTTTCTGATCCTTTAGCTGACGGACCAACTATACAAGAAAGTTCAACCCAAGCCTTACATAACGGTATGAATACTGAAAAACTCTTTAGTCAACTGGAGGGTATTAGAAAAGAGATTGACATACCGCTAATACTAATGGGATACTTTAATCCTATAATGCAATTCGGTATTGAAAATTTTTGTCGACGCTGCCAACTTGTAGGTATCGATGGGCTTATAATCCCAGACCTTCCAGTTGATGTCTATCAGGAGGAGTATAAAACTCTCTTTGAAAAATATAAGATTTATAATATGTTTTTGATTACTCCCCAAACTTCTGAGAAACGAATTCGCTACATTGATAAAGTTTCCAATGGATTTATCTATCTTGTTAGTAGTGCAAGTGTAACTGGTGCAAAAAACACCTTTGGCAAAGCTCAAACTGACTACTTTCATCGCATCCGGCAAATGAATTTAAAAACCCCAACTATGGTGGGTTTTGGAATCAGTAATGCTGTAACCTACCAATCGGCTATTAAAGAATCTAAGGGTGCTATCATTGGTTCTGCCTTCATTAAATTTTTAAAAAATAAAGGGGTTAAGCATATTCCGGAATTTATTCAGTCCATTCGCAAATAGGACTTAAACTATACTTCCCTGACAACTACTTCCTGCGCCTGCTGTACAACCATAACAGTGCTGGGAGACACAAATCTTTCGTTCTTGGAGTTGACGCAAATCAATATTATCCAAATGCTGTGAGGGACTCGCTACTTTTAAATCCAACATTTGATTGAAATCACAATCGTATAGATAACCATTCCAACTTACTGATAAGGTATTAGTGCACATTACATTTGATATAGCTGCAGGATTAAATGCTTCAATTAAACTATGCATGTAGTCTTCGTAATTTTCGGATGCAATCAAATATTCTAAAAAACGACTAATGGGCAGGTTAGTGATTGTAAACAATTTATTAAAATCAATATCAAAATCTTTTTTTAGTGCCTTTTTAAAATCATTTTCTAAGGCTTTTTGATCGGCAGGAAGAAAAGCACCTGAAGGATTGTATACCAAATCTAATTGCAATCCACTATTTCTTTTTCCATAACCTACTTTATTAAGCTCTTTGAGTGCTTTAATTGATTGGGTAAAAACACCTTCGCCCCTTTGGCGATCTGTTTTTTCTTTTTTGTAAAATGGTAATGAAGAAACCACATGAATATTGTGGGTCTTAAAAAAATCAGGCAGGTCATAATATTTTTTATTAGCTCTTAAAATGGTAAGATTTGAACGTACGATAAAATCTGAAACTCCTATTTGGGAAGCTTTAGCTACAAACCATCTAAAATCAGGATGCATTTCAGGAGCTCCTCCAGTTAGGTCAAGGGTGGTTATTGAAGTTTTTTCTAAAATTTGTAAACATTTTTCTAGTGTTTTTTTNCTCATTATCTCTTTTCGATCAGGACCNGCATCAACATGGCAATGGGCACAAACTTGATTACACATATAACCTAAATTTATCTGTAAGATCTCTAGAGTTTTGGGACGCAACGAACCACCATGTGTTTGCTTAATTTTTTCTGAAAATAAGGGTAAATCGCCCGAAGCAAAAATTCCATTATTTAAAAAATCTATTTGTCGATTGGNATCAGCTAGTTTATGCTTCCTACCCATAAGTGATTTTANAGCCATTACATACTGCGTTTATCATATACTTGCATCATCTGGACACCATGAACCAACGAAGCTCCACCACGAATTGCTCCAGCAACATGAACTGCCTCCATCATTTCCTGCTTATCAATCCCTCGCTCTAGACCATCTTGGGTATAGGCGTCAATACAATAAGGACACTGAACCGTATGAGCCACTGCCAATGCAATTAAAGATTTTTCTCGTGCTGAAAGAGCTCCTTCATCAAAAACACTATTGTAATAGTCAAAGAATTTTTTACCGAGCTCAGGNGACCANTCACTAATATTTTTAAANTTTTTTAAATCTTGACTTTGATAATATGGTGAGTTCATAAGTTTTTTTTTACAAGATTATAAAATTGTTTTAAANTAAAAAACAAAATTGTTTTTGTTAAATAGNTNTATTAAGATTTAAATAAAAAAAATANNGATTTTTAAACACAATCAAATACCCTATTAAAAAAATNAAATCAAAATCATCATANTTTTAAAACTTATATGGNAATTTAATTCTAAATTANNACGTATTTTAAATTAATATATCTAAAATATTGGAATCTTTACTCCTCGTCTTTGCGAAAACCCCAGTATTAGGAAAAGTAAAAAGCCGATTAGCCAANAGTATTGGAGAAAAGAAAGCACTTTGGATTTACCATAANTTGTTAGCAAACACTGAAGGTGTTCTNCAAAATACTTTTTTAAAAGTTGTAATTTTTTATAATGGTAAAAATGCCAACGAATTCAAGGGCTGTTTTAAAGATTTTACAAAAAAACCACAGAAAGGAAACGACTTAGGAGAAAGAATGGCAAATGCTTTCGAGTGGGCATTTAACCAAGGTTATCCAAAAGTTATTGGAATTGGAACTGATCTTTGGGATTTGGATCAAGGTATNATAGAAGGTGCACTGAGCGCACTTGACTCAACAAATGTAGTTTTAGGTCCAACTAAAGATGGTGGCTATTACCTTATTGGGATGAGAAAATTTTATCCTGAACTATTTCAAAACAAAAGATGGGGTGGCCAAGATGTATTTGAAGATACTATGAATGATTTACAATCCAAACGCGTTGCCCTTTTAAAAGAAAAAACGGATATTGACACATATCAAGACTTAGGTGCTCACCTTGACCTTTTAATACAATTGAATCAGCATTTTGATGAAAGAAAAAATTAAAGTCACAACACAATTTTTAAAGGAAAAAGGTATTCAAAAAGTAGAATTAGGAATTTTATTGGGTACTGGATTGGAAAAACTCTCTGAAGATATTAAAATAGCAATGGAAATTCCATATTCTGAAATTCCTCATTTCCCAATTTCAACTCAAGCCTATCAAAAAGGACATTTAATTTATGGGGAATTAGAGGGGAAAAACGTTTTAATTTTTCAAGGGCGTTTTCATCTCTATGAAGGGTATGAGTTTTTTGAAATTACCTATTGGGTTCGAGTATTTTCAGCTCTGGGAGGTAAAAAACTTCTAATAAGTAATGCAGCTGGTGCAGTTAATCTTAGCTTTAAAAAAGGTGAATTGATGCTAATAACGGATCACATTAATCTTCAAGGGGGCTCTCCGCTTGCTCTCAAGGGTATGAATTTGTTAGGAGAACGCTTTGTAGATTTAAGTGAACCTTATTGTAAAAATTTACAGAAAAGAGCTTTGTCAATTGCTAATAACCGGCAAATTCAAATCCATCAAGGTGTATATGCAGCTGTAGTTGGACCTCAACTAGAAACTGCTGCAGAATATCGATACCTAAAAATTATCGGAGTCGATGCTGTTGGTATGTCAACTGTACCAGAAGTTATTGTAGCCAATCAGCTTAAGATCAAAGTCATAGCCTTTTCAGTCTTGACAGATATCTGTGATCCAGATAAGTTACAACCTATAGATATAACTGATATCATGGATATGGCTAAGAAAGGAGAAGGGGGATTGATTAAAATTATAAAAGGCTTGTTAAGAAACTTTTAATTATGTTAATTTAGGAAATATAGAGTGAGTCTACATGTCAAAAAAATCTATGATTAAAGATATAATTCCAGGCACTTTGAAAATCAATTATGATTTATTTCATTTTCCACCTAAGATAAAGATGAAGTAGTTTGAAACTAAATTCCAAATTATGCCATGAAACAATTTTATTTTCTAATTTTTATTTTGTGTTATCTATCTGTAAACGGACAAAAAAACAAACATGGCCGCTGGAATCAACAGCTTGAAAAATATGTTAATGAACTAGGGCAAGTAGATTACAAAAATTGGCTTTCGGAAAAAAAAGAACTTAATGCATATATCCGAACTTTAGAAAAAATGCCTCCACTTGAGATAGATAGTAAAAATTCAAAACTAGCTTATTGGATTAACGCATATAATGCTTTAACTGTTCAACTAATATTACAGAATTATCCTCTAAAAAGTATTAAAGAAATATATAATCCGTGGAATAAATATTGTTTTGAAGTTAAAGGTAAAGTTTACACCTTAGGAGAAATTGAACATAAAATACTTCGTAAAATGGGAGAGCCTCGAATTCATTTTGCAATTAATTGCGCCTCCAAATCCTGTCCAAAATTACTTAATAAAGCTTATGAAGAAAAGCAACTGGAAAAACAGCTCACAAGAGCAACAAATCTTTTTTTGCTAGATACCACAAAAAATATAATTACTGATAAGTATTTAAAACTATCAAGAATTTTTTTGTGGTTTGGGAATGATTTTGGATCAAAAAAAGAGCGCTTAGAATTTATATCAAAATACAGTGGCTTGAAAATAGAGTTTGCAAAAATTAAATATTTAAAATACGACTGGAGTTTAAATGAACAATAAAAACTACTTTTACATAATAATATTTTCTTATGAAAAATCCCAGTGTCATAAAATGGTCACTTAAATATGGTTTAGTGTCGGCTTTAGCTGGAATGCTATGCTGTGTTGCCCCTGCTGTTTTATTCATGTTTGGACTTATGGGTGGTGTCGTTGCAATATCTTTTGCAGACTTTTTTTATCAGGAAGACGGTAGTTTAGGAGTTGGATCTGTTTTGTTAAGAATAATAGCAGTATGTCTAGGTTTTTTTGCTTTTATAACGTTTCGTAGAAAACAAAATCAATGCTCAATCGATCCTAAAAGAAAAAAATTGAATTTAATTTTACTTTTTATTCTTTTGACAACTTTTGGAATTAGTTTTTTTTTAATTTTTGAATCTACTTCAACTTGGTATTTTGATGAATTTATTGTTCCTCAACAACAAATCGAGCTAAAAAAGTAAAAATCTGGTTTTTGAATAAAATTGCTGTAATTATTCCAGTATTAAATGAAGAATCTTCAATCGGAAAAGTATTAGACGATATACCAAAAAAAGTAAATGAAATAATTGTAGTAGATAATGGTTCAAAAGATAACTCTGCTATTATCTCAAATAACCGAAATGCGACAGTCCTTTATGAGAAAAGAAAAGGATATGGATATGCATGCCTTAAGGGAATTTCTTATTTAAAAAATAAACCTCCTGACATCGTTGTGTTTTTAGATGGCGACTATTCAGACTTCCCAGAAGAACTATGTAAAATTGTAGCGCCAATTGAAAAAGGTAAAGTTAATTTCTCTTTAGGTGCACGTGTAAAATCACTTCGAGAGCCTGGTTCACTTACAGCCCAACAAATTTTTGGAAATGCTTTGGCTTGTGTATTGATGAGATTAATTTATAAAAGTAGATTTTCAGATCTTGGACCATTTCGCGCCATTTTATGGGAAACATTGCAAAGTTTGGAAATGCAGGATAAAACGTACGGATGGACAGTAGAAATGCAATTGAAAATTTTAAAAAGAAAAATAACTTATANTGAAATTCCAATACATTACCGCAAANGNATTGGAANATCTAAAGTTTCTGGAACATTNAAGGGAACGATAATGGCAGGATATAAGATTTTAGGATGGATTGGAAGNTTTTATTTTTCAGGATGGAAGTGATAACTAACCCTATAGTATTTTTTTTAGTGTATTCGGTTCTTGGGTTATACACTTTAAGTCTGATTTTAATTTTAATTTATAGTTTAACCCAATTAAATTTACTTCGTTATTTTTTGAAATATCAAAAAAAAATAATCCCCCCAAACAAAAAGGAACCTAAAAAAGGTTGGCCAAAAGTAACTGTTCAACTACCTATATATAATGAATTATATGTCATAGAACGATTATTGAAGTGTATAACAGCCTTGAAATATCCAAAAGANAAATTNCAGATTCAAGTNCTGGATGATTCTACAGATGAATCTTTGAGNCTTACNAAAAAACTGGTAGCATTTTATCAAAATANGGGAATACCAATNGAACATAATCATCGATTAAATCGAGAGGGCTTTAAGGCTGGTGCATTAAAAGAAGGATTAAAATCAGCTACTGGGANATTTATAGCAATTTTTGATTCTGATTTTTTACCAGANTCTGATTGGCTATTTAAAACTGTGCCTCAGTTTCAAAATCCAGCTGTGGGAGTTGTTCAAACACGNTGGGGGCACATCAATAGAGATTACTCAGTCTGGACATCAGTTCAGGCTTTTGCTTTAGATGCTCACTTTTTATTNGAACAGATTGGGCGTAACCAGCAGGAATATTTTATAAATTTTAATGGAACCGCTGGAATATGGCGTAAATCATGTATTTATGATTCCGGAAATTGGGAGGGGGACACCCTTACAGAAGATTTGGATCTAAGTTATAGAGCACAGTTAAGACAATGGAAATTTGTTTACCTTGATCAGGTAGTTACTAAAGCTGAACTTCCCGTAACCTTAAATGCTATTAGATCTCAGCAATTTAGATGGAATAAGGGAGGTGCTGAAAATTTTCAAAAAATGATTAGAAAAGTTCT
>PAFO01000017.1 GCA_002705385.1 Flavobacteriaceae bacterium | reverse complement strand
AGCCATTGATTAATGTTCATACGGTTTCCCTTTATTTGTCTCCTCATCGGCAACAGGAATACTATAATTATATAATTGAATTGAAACCCCAGCGAGTTCTTTTTAACCCCGGAACTGAAAATCCTGAATTCTCTCAATTACTTACATCCTCAAGAATTTGGTGGGAAAATGCTTGTACAATTGTATTACTTTCTACGAATCAATATCAAACCTAAAAATGTAAGAAGTCCGTTGAGTGGGAGAAGTTCATAACCCAATTCATACCCCCCTAGGAGCCTCGAATCTGTTGAGCCGAGAATACTGACTAAACCGAGAGCTATAAACACAACAAACCAAACGTATCTGTCTTTAATTCTATAAGGAGTAAAAATTCCAAAAGCAAATAAGCCTAAGAGAGGTCCATAAGTGTATCCTGCTNCAGTCAATAGTCCATCAATCACATTTCGGTCAAGTACATATCTAAAAGTAATTACAACAAGAATGAGTAGTATACTCATACCGATATGGATTTTTTTACGTAATTTTTTTTGTTTAAGATCTGGATACTTTTGAATTTCTAAAAAATCAATGCAAAATGAAGTTGTTAAAGAAGTGAGCGCACTATCTGCACTACTGTAAGCTGCTGAAATTAATCCTAAAATAAAAGTTACAGCGACACCAATTCCAAGATTACCATTTAATGTAATTTCAGGAAAAAGTAAATCAGTTTTGGCTTCACCATCCATTAAGGGAATGGAAATTCCTTGCTTCTTTGCGTAAATGTAGAGCAAAGCTCCTAAGAGCATAAAAAGACCTGTGACCATTACTAGTATAAAACTAAACACAATCATATTTTTCTGAGCATCTTTAAGATTACGACAGCTTAAGTTTTTTTGCATCATATCCTGGTCTAGACCAGTCATACATATAGTAACAAAGGCTCCTCCAATAAATGATTTCAAAAAATGATTTCTACTAAGTANAGAATCTATGACAAAAACATNATTAAAATTTTNAAGCTCATTTGANGCTAAAAATTCTGAAAANGACCAATTCAGCGCTTGATTGATATAAAATATAGATAAGATCACAGCAGCAATCATTAAGCCAGTTTGNAGGGTATCTGTAAAGACAATGGTTTTAATTCCCCCTTTTTGAGTATATACCCAAATCAGAACTATTGAAAGAACCACTGTCAGTTCATAAGGAACACCAAGGGCATCAAAAATGAATTGCTGGAGAACAATTGCAACTAAAAAAAGACGAAATGCAGCCCCTAAAACACGAGATATAAAAAAGAAAAATGCTCCTGCAAGATGACTATTTTTTCCTAAACGTGTATTGAGATATTCGTAAATGGATGTTAAGTTGTTTTTGTAATAGACGGGAAGTAAAATAAAAGCAACAACAAAATAACCAACTAAATATCCCATTACTACCTGAAAATAAGTGAATTGAGAGGATTTGACCCATCCAGGTACAGAGATAAAAGTAACACCAGAAAGTGAAGCNCCAACCATCCCAAANGCNACTAAAAACCATGGTGAGTTTCTATTAGCATTAAAAAAACTTTGATTAGTATCTTCTTTACNAGTAAAATGTGCTATTAACAAAAGCACTAAAAAATAGCCTACTACTAAACTTAGAATAAAAAAAGGAGTNACCACTAATANAGAATATGCCNCNAAGATACAAAACTAGAGTCAACCTATTTTTGTAAATTTGAAAATGGATTTTTCTTCAAAATTGCTTAAAAATGCTGTTCAGGAAATTTCACAATTACCCGGCATTGGAAAAAGAACAGCTCTGCGTTTGGCACTTCATTTGCTTAAACAACCTCTTCAAAATAGTTATGCCCTTAGTAAAGCAATTAATGAACTTAGAGAGGGAGTTATTTTTTGTTCTAAATGTCATAATCTTTCTGATACTGAACTTTGCGAAATATGTGCTAGTCCTAAAAGAAATAAAAGTTTGGTCTGCGTGGTAGAGGATATACGCGATGTAATGGCAATTGAAAATACTGGTCAATTCAATGGTGTCTATCATGTTTTAGGCGGAATTATTTCTCCTATGGATGGTATTGGACCTCAGGATTTATCAATTCAGTCTCTATTGGATAAAGTTAAGCAAGAGGAGGTTTCAGAGATTATTTTTGCGTTGAGTGCTACTATGGAAGCAGATACAACCAATTTTTATATCTATAAACTCCTTTCGCCACTAGGAGTAAAAACATCTACCATTGCCAGAGGGATTCCTGTAGGAGATGATCTAGAATTTACTGACGAGATAACTTTGGGGCGATCGATTTTAGCAAGAGTACCTTTTGAGGTCTCAATTTCNAAAAGNTAAATTTTTNAGTATGCTTGATTCNAAAAGAAAAGAATTTAAACGTTAAAAATTTGATACTTTTGCAAAACAAATTTTAATATGGGANAATATCACTTAAAATTNCCCAAAATGGGAGAGAGTGTAACTGAGGCGANAGTAACNAAATGGTTAGCNGAAGTTGGNGATTCNATTNNGTNAGATGATTCNATAGTCGAAATTGCAACTGANAAAGTAGATACAGACGTGACTTCTGAATTTGANGGTGTTTTAATTGAAAAATGCTTTAAGGAAAATGANGTTGTAAAAGTAGGTGAGACCTTAGTTNTNATTGAAACTAAAGGAGAGGTTCCTGGTCAGCGAGAGATAANTNTTGATTTAGATGAAGTTATNGAGTCAGTAGANAAAAAAGTTCCTGANGAAATAGAAGTTTCTTCTCTCAAAGAAACAGTTGATGAGCTTGAGANNAACATTGCAGAAGNAGTTTCTTTNAATAAAATCAATGTACAANACAAAAATCGATTTTATTCTCCTCTAGTGAGAAACATAGCTAAAAAAGAAGNTATTTCTNTGAAAGAANTAGAGGGTCTTGAAGGNACTGGAAAAGACCGNCGTCTTACTAAAAAAGATATTCTTGCATACATAAGCCAACGAGTTACAAATCCGATTCAATCAGATCCATCAGCTCAAANAANNGTCTCTCCAGTTATACNTAATATTAAGACNACCTCCAATNGTAGCGATCAATTTAGAGAAATGACTCGAATGGAAGGNTTGATAGCAGATCACATGATGTCCAGTTTAAGAACNTCAGCTCATGTACAATCNTTTATAGAGGTTGATGTCACACATCTATGGGATTGGAGAGAAAAANTGAAAAATTCGTTTTTAGCNAGAGAGAATGAAAAACTTACATTTACACCACTNTTTATGTCCGCCATCATTAAGGCTTTAAGAGATTATCCTGAAATAAATAGTAGTATAGAAAGTCAAAAAATTATCACCAAGCAAGCAATTAACATCGGAATGGCAACTGCCTTAACCGATGGGAATCTAATTGTTCCAGTTATAAAAAATGCAGATCACTTAAATCTTGTTGGACTAGCAAAGGCTGTAAATGATTTAGCAAAACGTGCNAGAGCNGGNAATCTTAATCCAGAAGAAGTCAAAGATGGCACCTATACCATCACTAATATTGGACAGTTTGGATCNCTTATGGGAACACCAATCATCAACCAACCTCAAGTAGGAATTTTGGCAATTGGTGCGATACGNAAAATNCCAGCAGTCATTGAGACTCCCAAAGGAGATTTTATTGGAATAAGAAGAAAAATGATTTTATCACATAGTTATGATCACAGAATTATTAACGGTGCTACTGGTGGATTTTTTGTAAAAAAGGTTGCTNACTACCTTGAAAATTGGAACGAAACTCTTCCCTATTAAACNAATCNNCTATGAAAATTGAACTTACCAAGCCANTTTGTTTTTTTGATTTAGAAACTACAGGTACTGCTATTTCAAAAGATCGTATTGTTGAAATGGCAGTTTTAAAACTTCATCCAGACGGAACTAAGGAAAAAAAAGAATGGAGGATTAACCCAGAGCAACATATACCTAAAGAGGCATCAAATATTCATGGAATTACTGATGATATGGTAGCTAATGAACCGACCTTTAAAGAATCCTCCAGAGAAATCTATGATTANATTAAAGGATGTGATTTAGCTGGNTATAATTCAGACCGTTTTGATATTCCACTTCTGGTNGAAGAATTGTTGAGGGCTGAAATCCCTTTTGATTTTAAAAATATAAAAACGGTTGATGTGCAAACTATNTTTCACAAAATGGAGGCTAGAACNCTAACAGCTGCCTTAAAATTTTATTGCAACAAAGAACTTGATAATGCCCATNCAGCTCAAGCAGANACTCAAGCNACNCATGATGTTTTATTGGCTCAGTTGGAGCGTTATTCAGAATTAGAACCAAATATTGATTTTTTAAATACCTTCAGTACAAGAAGAAAAACAGCAGATTTTGCTGGCTTTTTGATATACAATAAAGAAGGAGATATGTGTTTTGGTTTCGGTAAGCATAAAGACAAAAAAGTAACCGAAGTTTTAGCTCATGAACCGGGTTATTTTGGTTGGGTATTGAATGCAGATTTCCCACGTTATACCAAAAAAATTCTTACTGAAATTAGACTNCAAGGCTTAAATACTAAATCTTAATTCTGGTGAAAATTGTCTGTNTAGGAAGGAATTATATAGCTCATATAGATGAACTAGAAAATGNACGTCCTGAGCACCCNATACTTTTTATAAAGCCAGACACAAGTATTCTCCAAAAAAAACAACCTTTTTTCATCCCNCACTTNACAAATGAAATTCATTATGANACNGAAGTCATGGTTAAAATTGATCGAATAGGTAAGCATATTGAGCCTAAGTTTGCATATAAATATTACAGTAAAGTTGGCTTAGGAATTGATTTTACNGCTCGAAATTTACAAAATGAATTAANAGCTAAAGGGCTNCCCTGGGAAAAGTCCAAGGCCTTTGATGGTTCTGCTTTAATTGGANATTGGTTTGACAAAAAACAANTCATTGACTTAAATTCACTTTCATTTTCACTTGAAAAAAACGGTACGATAGTTCAAAAAGGTAATACNTCTCAAATGCTATGGAAAATAGATGAATTAATCTCTTATTGCTCGCGATTCTTTACTCTTAAAATTGGAGATGTCATATTCACTGGNACACCCTCAGGAGTAGATGTAGTTCAAGAGGGAGATGTTCTAAAGGGATTTATTGAGTCATTNGATGCTTTTTCTGTTAANATAAAATGAAAGCNGAATTACTTACAATAGGTGATGAAATTTTAATTGGACAAATTGTCAATACTAATGCTGTTTTTCTTTCAAAAGCACTAAATAAAATTGGAATTGAAATTATTCAAATCACCAGTATTTCAGATCAGAAGAAGCATATTATCAGAGCACTTGAAGCTTCCAAAAAAAGAGCGAATATTGTAATAATAACAGGTGGTTTAGGCCCAACCAAAGACGATGTAACTAAGCATACTCTTTGCGAATACTTTAAAGATAACCTCATTCTTAATAAGAAGATACTTGATCATATTGAGGATATATTTGCTAAATATATAACAACACCTATNAATGATCAAAACNGACAACAAGCTTTGCTGCCCTCTAAGGCCAAAATTTTTAAAAACCTTCATGGAACAGCATCTGGAATGTGGTTTGAAGAAAAAAGCCGTGTGNTTGTGTCTCTACCGGGAGTCCCTTTTGAAATGAAATCCTTAATGAAATATGAAGTTATACCAGCTTTACAAGCTCACTTTGAACGCCCCTTTATAATTCATAAAACAGCTTTGACATATGGGTTGGGAGAAAGCGCAATAGCTCAACGTATTATGCAATGGGAGAATAAATTACCCGAAAAAATTAAGCTTGCTTACCTTCCCAATTTAGGACGCGTCCGCCTGCGCTTGTCTGGGAAAGGTAAAAACGAGCAGTATTTAAAAACCCAAATCGATGCAGCTTTTGATTCACTTATTCCGCAGATTCAAGATATATTTATTGGTTTTGAAGGAGAAACTTCTTTAGAGAAACAAATTCAGAATGCTTTTATTGAGAAGAAATTAACTTTAGCTATAGCAGAGAGCTGTACTGGAGGAGAAATTGCTGCCCGATTAACTAAGATTCCCGGATCTTCAGCTTATTTTAAAGGAAGTGTAGTAACTTATCAGACTGAAACTAAATCAGATCTTTTAGGCGTGTCTCAAGAACTAATTCGCCAAAAAAGTGTAGTAAGTAAAGAGGTTGCTGAAGCAATGGCCTTGAAGGTACGCATAAAATTCAATAGTAGTATTGCAATCTCTACTACCGGTAACGCTGGACCAACAAAGGGAGATTCTAATGCTGAGNTAGGAACTGTATGGATTGCTATCGCAACTTCAAAGAAAATTATTAGTAAAAAATTCCTNTTTGGAATTCATCGAGAAAGAGTNNTTCAAAAAGCGGTAAATAAAGCTTTAGAACTTGTTTTTAAACAATTGAAATAAAAAGTCATTTTATTTTTAATAAAGATTTTTAATACTCTNTAAAAAAAAGTAAATTTGCACCCACGTTTAAAAAATCATTATGTCCAAAGTTTGTGAAATAAGNGGNAAACGCGTNATGTTTGGGAACAATGTATCTCANGCGTTAAATAGAACTAAGCGTCGTTTTGATGCCAATATTATTAAAAAACGTTTTTTTATTCCTGAAGAAGGNAAGTGGGTTACGTTAACAGTTTCTACTTCAATATTAAAAACCATCAATAGAAAAGGTATTTCAGCAGTATTGAAAGAAGCGAGAGCTAAAGGGACATATAAAGGTTAAATTATGGCAAAAAAAGGAAACAGGGTACAAGTAATCTTAGAGTGTACAGAACATAAAGACTCAGGAAAACCAGGCATGTCACGTTANATTACCACAAAAAATAAAAAAAANACCCCTGAGCGCCTNGAGGTTAAAAAATTTAACCCAATTTTAAAAAAAATGACAGTTCACAANGAAATNAAATAAATCATGGCAAAGAAATCAGTAGCAACATTACAGACTGGCTCAAAACGCTTAACTAAGGCCATNAAAATGGTTAAGAAAAATGGAAGTAACTCTTACAGTTTTGTGGAAACNATCATTTCCCCTGATTTGGTAAATAAATGGNTGGATAAGCAATAATTATTCNNNTATNTCAAATATNAANGCTACTTTTANGTAGCTTTTTTTATACTTANTAATNAATGGGNAAANTNAGAGCTTTTTTTTCAAAGCAAGACCAGAAGAAATATGAAAAGGGANTGGCNAATACCAANAAGTCTTTTTTGTCTAAGCTNGGAAGTGCACTAATTGGTAAAACAAAAATTGATGAGGATTTACTCGATGAACTNGAAAACATTCTTATTCANTCGGATGTTGGTGTAGCAACNACGATTAAGATTATTGATNCACTAGAATCCCGAACGGCAAAAGAGAAGTACCTAGGAAATGATGAACTNATGAGAATGATGCAAGAAGAAATCATNGAATTATTAGTTTCACCNNCNNCAGNCCAACAANAAGATCANGAAAAGGATTTAAAGTATAAACCACACGTAGTGATGGTAGTTGGTGTNAANGGGGTNGGTAAAACTACAACNGTNGGAAAGTTAGCTTATCATTACAAGTCAAGTGGAAAGAAAGTAATGNTAGGCGCTGCCGATACNTTTCGCGCNGGAGCAATAGACCAACTACAAATTTGGGCAGATCGTGTANATGTTCCTTTNNTTCGTCANGAAATGGGNAGTGACCCAGCTTCTGTAGCTTTTGAAACTCTCGAATCCGCTANATCTCANGAAGTAGACATTGTTNTTATAGATACTGCTGGGAGGTTACATAATAAAATTAATTTAATGAATGAATTATCTAAGGTAAAACGAGTTATGGATAAAGTTATTCCAGAAGCACCTCATGAGGTCTTATTGGTTTTGGATGGTTCTACTGGACAAAATGCATTTGAACAAGCAAAGCAATTTACAGCTGCTACTGAAGTAACAAGTTTAGCCATCACTAAACTTGANGGNACTGCTAAAGGTGGTGTATTACTTGGNATTTCAGATCAGTTTCAAATCCCAGTCAAGTATATTGGAGTTGGAGAAGGNACAGAAGACCTTCAACTCTTTAATAAAAGAAATTTTATACAAACATTATTTAATTAAATAAAGTTNTCTATGAAACTTNTNAGAGGNATANTAATTTTCTTTTTAATTCTGGGAGCNTTNTACCTNGTTGGCCCACGTGTGGAAAATCCTATTTTTTCTNNTNAGATTCCCTATGTACCTGCTGATTTAGATTCTTTAANNCANTGGATTCAAAAAAAAGAGCAAGCTTTGGGTAATGTTCGATACGACAATGAATCTAAAATTCATTTTAAAGATTCTATNCCTCAGAAAACAGATTACAGNGTAATATACTTTCACGGTTTTACCGCATCTGGGAAAGANGGTGATCCTGTACATAAAATGNTNGCAGATGCCTTTGATGCGAATTTATATGTACCANGACTTTACGGNCATGGGTTAGACGAGGAAGAACCAATGTTGAACTTCAATAACGAAGATTTTTGGNAATCGGGTATNGAAGCACTTCAAGTTGCCAAGCGTTTGGGNGATAAGGTTATTGTCCTTGGAACTTCACACGGAGGAGCACTCGCTATTTCATTAGCAGGCGACACCGATATTGNAGCTTTAGCATTGTTTAGCCCAAATATAAAAGTTTATGACCCAAAAGCAGTTTTATTGTCAAGACCTTGGGGGCTTCAAATTGCTCGCTTAGTCAAGGGAGGAAATTACCATTATATGCAAACAGATAGTGAGGAAAAGAAAANATATTGGACAACTAAAGCGCGTTTGGAAGCTACAACTCAAATGCAAAAATTTTTAGATATNAAGATGCGTAAGTCAACGTTCCAAAAGGTTANAATNCCAGTATTTTTGGGTTATTATTATAAAAACGATAGCCTTNAAGATAAAGTTGTGTCTGTTGATGCAATGCGTAAAATGTTTGTTCAATTAGGAACCCCTGACTCTTTTAAGTATCAAAAGGCTTTTGATGGGATAAAAGATCATGTCCTAACATCTTATTTATCAAATGATGTATATGAGCAGGTAGCGANNGAAACNATTCATTTTTTAAAGCAAATTTTAAAGAATTAGCCATGCGTTTACTTCCATTTTTATTTTTTTTTGGTGTTCTATTCTTTGGATGTGACTCCGNAATTCCTGAATTAAATCGATGGGAACCCTATGACGANAAAAAAGAGCTAATTGCTAACNCAGATCACCCTATCAANCGGATGCAGTTCAAAAGGATTCAATCACAACATACTGACCGGAATAGTTTTTTCGTACCTTTCAAAGAGACTCTTTTAACTTTTAATCAAGCAGACCANGATAAGATAAAGNCCTATATTTTAGAACAAGACATTCCAACAATTCAAAAGCATGTTAAAGCAGGTCGTTTGACNTACGANCAATTGACCTTATTCTATCTCTATCGNATTTATAAATATGAACTAGATCAAAATACTTTTCTCAATGCTATTATTTCCCTAAATCCAAATGTACTNGATCGGGCAAGAAAGCTTGATCAAGAAGNAAAAGATCAAGGATCGCATCTCGTATATGGAATGCCGATTTTATTAAAAGATAATATTGATGCGCTACCCATGGCTACAACAGCAGGAGCAGCTGCTATGGCTCAAAATTATCCTAAAAAAAGCGCTTTTATAGTCGAGCAGCTAAGGAGTAGGGGAGCTTTGATTTTAGGGAAAGTAAATATGAGTGAATGGGCCTATTATTTTTGTCAAGGATGTCCTGTTGGCTACAGTGCCATGGGAGGTCAAACTTTAAACCCCTATGGTAGAGGGATATTTGAAACAGGAGGTTCAAGCTCAGGAAGTGGAGCTGCCGTTGCTGCCAATTATGCAATTGCAGCCATTGGTTCTGAAACCTCTGGTTCTATCTTGTCACCCTCAGGTAAAAATAGTCTAGTTGGATTGAAACCAACGATAGGTGCTGTAAGCAGAAGTGGAATTGTTCCAATTTCAAGCAATATGGATACTGCAGGACCAATGACTAAGAATGTAATTGATAATGCCATTTTGATGAGTGCATTAGTAGGTGAGGATCCAAATGATACATATAGTTTTGAGTCACTTCCTATTCGTTTTGATTATTTAGATACTATAAGTTTTAAAGGCCTTAGATTGGGTCTGAACCGTAATTTTGAAGAGGATAGTTTAATGAAAATTGCTGTTGGCAAGATAAAATCAGAAGGTGCAGAAATTATTCTATTTACACCTCCAAAAATTAATTTGGATCAGTTTAGAACACTTTTGGACGTCGATATGCGNTCTGATTTGCCTAAATATTTTACCTCCTTTGCCNATTCAAAATTAGGATTGGATTCATTGAATGATGTGGTTGATTTTAATGCTCNAGACTCTCTTTTACATGCTCCTTATGGACAAGGAATTTTTCAGAGAATTAGTAAGGAAAATAGATATCAAGCTGATTTTGAATCCACAAAAAAATTAATCATGCTTACCGCTCAATCCTATTTTCAAGATGTAATTGAGAAATATAATCTAGATGCCTTTCTTTCAATTGACAATTATTCAGCTCTTAATGCTGCCGCTGCTCATTTTCCAGCTTTAGGTGTTCCCATGGGGTATACTGCATCTGGTCAGCCAAAAAACATAACGTTTATTGCTCCTTCTAAAAATGAGCAACTTTTACTTGAATTAGGAGCTGCTTTTGAACGACTACACCAACCACGTAAGTTACCGATACTTTTTCAATAAATTATGCGCACAAAATCATTAAAAAAAAATACAATTAACATCATTACATTGGGTTGTTCAAAAAATATTTACGATTCAGAAGTGTTGATGGGTCAATTAAAGGCTAGCGGAAAAGATGTAGTTCANGAAAAAGAGGGAAATATTGTNGTTGTAAATACNTGTGGATTTATAGACAATGCAAAAGAAGANTCCGTCAATANCATTTTGGAGCAGATACAAAAAAAAGAAGCTGGNGATATTGATANAGTTTATGTCACAGGTTGCCTAAGTGAACGTTATAAACCAGATTTAGAGAAAGAAATTCCTCAAGTAGATCAGTATTTTGGAACCACAGACTTACCTCAGCTTTTAAAAGTATTGGAAGCAGATTACCAGCATGAATTGGTAGGAGAACGTATTTTGACCAGCCCAAAGCATTATGCATATATGAAAATTGCCGAGGGATGTGACCGACCGTGTTCGTTTTGTGCCATCCCATTGATGCGTGGAAAGCATAAATCAACTCCTATTGAAGATCTGGTCAAGCAAGCCAAACATTTAGCCAAAGAGGGTGTAAAAGAATTGATTCTTATCGCACAAGATTTGACCTATTACGGATTGGATTTGTACAAAAGGAGAAGATTGGCCGCTTTGCTTCAAGAATTAGTAAAAGTGGAAGGNATCGAATGGATTCGTTTACATTACGCATTTCCTACTGGNTTTCCAGAGGANGTTCTTGAAGTGATGCGNGGAGAAGACAAAATTTGTANTTATTTAGATATTCCTTTGCAGCATATCGCTGACCCGATTTTAAAGTCAATGCGAAGAGGTACTACAGAGGCTAAGACCACAGCTTTACTCAAAAAATTCAGGAATGAAGTCCCTAATATTATTTTACGTACTTCTTTAATTGTGGGGTATCCTGGAGAAACAGAGGAAGATTTTGAAAAACTNAAATATTGGGTAAAAGCGATGCGATTTGAACGCTTGGGATGCTTTNCATACAGTCATGAAGAGAATACCCATGCCNACCAACTTAAAGATGACATCCCTGAAGAGGTAAAAAAGCAGCGTTCAAATGCTATTATGGAAATTCAGTCACAAATCTCTCGGGAGCACAATCAGAGTTGTATTGGAAAAACCTACCGATGTTTAATTGACAGAAAAGAAGGCAATCATTATATAGGTAGAACTTTTATGGATTCACCAGATGTTGACAACGAGGTTCTAATCGATGCTACGCAAAACTACTTAAAACAAGGTGAGTTTACTGAGGTGAAGATAGTAGAAGCCTCTGATTATGATTTATTAGGAATACCAGTTTAATAAATACTCAAAGTTTTAAAGTTTTTATAAGAAAAATACTGCATTGGTAAATGCCATTTTCCCTGAATACCAAAAGCCTCTAAAAAGAATGTTATCCACCAAATAAATAACGCTTCCCCTACCAATACTTTCCTCTCCAAAAAGGAGTGATTTACTTTGATTTTGTATGGCTTTAAATCCGATAAACCCAGCAATAGTTTTTGCGTTGGATCCCAAAGTTATTGAGTTAGTTCCATCCTCTAAAAACTCGTAAGCATCTTCATTAAGCTTGAGAGTGTAGTATCGATCCAAACCAAAACTAAGTGGATGAGACACATCTAAATCGGCTTCAAATATACTACCTGTTGTTATTAAGCTAATTTTATTTCGAGATAAATCACTGTAGGGTAACTCTNTAGTGTCTAATTTTTCATTTTCTTTTTTCTTGATCTTAAATGTTTCTGTGTTAGCAAAGCGATTGAGCGCCTCNGCAATAGCTATAATTTTTCCACCTTCTATAATCCATTGNTTTAAGNCTTGATCTGAAGAGCTGTTTTCATTCCATTTACTNTAAGANCCAGTGGGTAATATTAATTGATCCAAATATTCAAGTGCANATTCTAATTGATTTTCATNTACTTGAATGACGGGATATTNTANGACTTGCTCAAAGAAGTGCCAAANTTCCCCNTAATTATAACTGGAAGCGCTATCACTTCTCAATAAACCAATTTTAGGTGTACTAATAAGCTTAAGTTCTGCCGCTCCTAAATCAGGTCCTGCTGATGAGTAACCAGTTGTAATAGGAGTTAATTTGCGATTGAATTTTTGAGCCAATTCTGATATTTTTTCCAGATAATCTAACTTTTTTTTATTGTCTCCTCTCAAGATAAAAAGACTTCCTCGATCCCACGATTTTCCGCTATTGGAAACAGGAACTTGATTGAAACGAACCCCTATTTTCTCTTTGAGTAAGGCGGCTAAAAATTTCCCATCTTCCAAGCTTTTGTATGTTGTAGCATACCCATAGTTAGATGATGAAAGGGGAATTATATTCCGTTTTTCAAATGAAAGTGAAGTGTATTCAAATGATGAATTTGTTGCCACGGCTTCAAGTCCAAACGCATATGGTAGTGACCAGGAAGTGATGTCGTAAGTAAGCGAATCGCTAAGTTTAGTTTGGGGCTCAAGAAGTACTTGAACCATTTTTCCTTTTGGTTGATTGGCAGGAACGACTAAAGATTTAG
This sequence comes from Flavobacteriaceae bacterium, assembly GCA_002705385.1. GTDB lineage: Bacteria > Bacteroidota > Bacteroidia > Flavobacteriales > Flavobacteriaceae > MS024-2A. The sequence continues at coordinate 35,714 of PAFO01000017.1, read as the reverse complement.
ACCTAAAGGTTGTGGTTGTGTTTTTTTGAGTTTGATAGTTAAATCCTTTAATNTTGGTTTTTTTTTCAAGTTTATAACTTTTAATATCGTGTTTTTCCAGGAGCNTACTTAGTTCTTNTAGCTTATCTGGATTCCCATCCATTACNTAGTTTTGATACTTTAAATTTTTATTACTGTAAAATTCCTGGTAGTTTTTATTGAGTAAATCTTTATTCAATGAGGCAATTTCAACGGTTGAGATNCCTGTTGTGTAATGATGTTCAATCCGATCTTTAAGAGTCAGTGTAATATTTTCATTGTTTTTAATTCCAAGACCAGCGACACCTCCACCTGCTTGTTCATATGTCATACCNATGGCGCCTAGATAAGTTGGGTAAGTGTCTCCATAACCTGGATAGAGTAAATCGAAAGTTTGTTTGGTAAAATAAAACCAACCCTCTTTGTCAAAATACTTTGCGTGGTTTTTGCCGATAACATCTTGAAAACTTTTTTGGAATGGACTAATGATCTCGTGNTATGGCTCAGCAGCNGGTGCAAAATAGTATGGAGAATTAATTCCTTGCTCGTGAAAGTCCACATGAATGTGGGGAAGCCANTTATTNTACTTTACGATTCGTTGCTTAGATTCAATTTGAGTNAGCCATGCCCAATCGCGATTTAAATCAAATATATAATGATTTGTCCTTCCATTATGCCACCCCTCGCGATGCTCCCGGGTATAGTCCTCGGTGTTATTTGGAGCGCTTTTAACCTGATTGTAAAAATTGACATATCGATCCCTTCCATCAGGATTAATACAAGGATCTAATATAACAACAGTATTTTGGAGCCAGTCTGAATATTTTGTCAACAGATCATATGCGGTTTTCATAGCGGCTTCTGTGCTTGAGGATTCGTTTCCATGAACATTGTAGCTGAGCCATACAATCACCTTATCGTTATTTTTTTCTCCAGAAAGAATACCGCTATTTTGTAAATGTGTATCACGAATGGACTCTAAGTTTTTCAGATTATCTTCTGATGAAATAAAAGCCAATTGAAGTAAACGGCCCTCGTATGTTTTCCCATAGGATTCTAATTTTAATAGTGGTGAGTTTTTCTCCATATGTTTAAAATAATCTACAACCTGATGATGACGAGAAAAATATGTACCAAGTTCATATCCTAAAAATTTGTCAGGCGATTGGAGTTGTGAATGAATAGGAATCATTGACAATATTGTCAGTGCAAATAATAATTTATGTAACATGTAATCTATTTTTAAACTAAAATACGCTTTCTTAAGGAACTCATTTTTATTTTTTAAAATGAATATCTTTACACAAACGGATGAATGAAAAAGAAATTTATATCATTTAACGAAACTAATCGTTTTTCTAAACTAACAACAAGTTATCTAGCTCAGGCAGAAAGCCTGCATCCTTTTTATGGTTTATTTCCATCGATTGAAAATTTTAAAAAACAAATTGAATTAAAAAAAGGATCTTATTCCAACAATCACAGACAAATTTTAGCAANTACNCTCAAGGATCAATACAATTCGATATCTAATTCTATTGCTGTTCAAAAAAATTTATCTCTTTTAAAGAATGAAAATACTTTTACTATAACTACGGGGCATCAATTAAGTTTAATGACGGGACCAATTTATTTTTTGTATAAAATTATCAGTACGATAAATCTATGTAAGCGTCTCAAGCAACATTATCCAAATTCAAATTTTGTACCTATATATTGGATGGCAAGTGAAGATCATGATTTTGAAGAAATAAGTTCGTTTCGTTTTGAAAACAGAAATATTCGATGGCCTCATCAAGTAGAGGGAGCAGTTGGGGAAATGTCACTTGAAAAGCTACAGCCAGTATTAGATCTTTTTGAACAAGAACTAGGTTCGCATGCTAATGCTAGAAATCTAAAAAAAATAATTAATCATTCTTATAGAATTTCCAAAACACTTTCAGAGGCTACTTTTCGTTTAGTTAATATCCTTTTTGGAGATTATGGTTTGATTGTTATAGAGCCACAAACACCAAAACTTAAAGAACTTTTCAAACCTATTTTAAAAGAAGAACTTTCCAAGGGCTCCTCTTTTAGTTCTGTAATCAAACAGATTGAAAATTTAAAAAGAGGATTTGATTCTAATTATATTCCTCAGGTAAATCCTAGAGATATTAACCTTTTTTATCTAACACCCAATGGACGTTATCTTATAGAAAAATCTAATAATATCTTTCATTTAAAAGGAACCGAATATTCGTTTACTGAATCAGAGTTTATGAAGCTTGTAGAACAACATCCTGAAAGATTTTCTCCCAATGTAATCCTTCGTCCTGTATATCAAGAATGTGTTTTGCCTAACCTCTGTTACATTGGAGGTGGAGGAGAATTGGCATATTGGTTTCAGTTAAATACAACTTTTAATCATTTTGAAATCCCATTCCCCATCCTTTTACTTCGAAATTCAGTATTGCTATATTCTAAAAAATTAGCAAGTAAGATTACAAAACTTAAATTGGAAACGTCAGATTTATTCATGAATCGCGATACCCTNGTTAATAAAAAGATAATGCAAATCAGCAATATTGATTTAGATCTTTCTTATTTAAAGGATCAACTAAAAAAACAATTTGAGAGCTTGCAGGATATAGTTGCTAAAACTGATGCCTCATTTAAAGGGGCTGTCAATGCGCAAGAAGTCAAACAGTTTAAGGGAATCGATCATCTTGAAAAGCGATTACTCAAGGCTCAGAAACGTGTATTGAAAGATGACGTAGCCCGCTTGGTTATAATTCACGACCAGCTTTTTCCAAATGATGGTCTTCAAGAAAGAACCATAAACTTTTCAAGTTTTTATTTAGAATTAGGATCAGAATTGATTCCAAATTTAATTAAAGAATTAGATCCCTTGGATCCAAATTTTGTGATTTTAGAGTATTAAAAGGAAGATTTTGAATAATTTGACTGTGGTATTTTTATGGCTAAGATTAAATCGTATTTTTGTTCATGCAAGAAAAAGTACTTATTCTAGATTTTGGTTCGCAATACACCCAACTAATTGCCCGAAGAGTTCGAGAGCTTTTCATATACTGTGAAATTCATCCATATAACAAACCACCAAAAAACCTTTTTGAGTTTAAAGCTGTTATTCTATCAGGCTCACCTTTTTCAGTTAGAGCAAAAGATGCTCCACATCCCAAATTAGATGAAATAAAAGGAAAACTTCCTCTTTTAGGAGTTTGTTATGGTGCGCAATATTTAGCACATTTTTTTGGAGGTCAAGTAAGTCCTTCAAATAAAAGAGAATATGGTAGGGCGAATTTATCATTTGTTAATTCAGACGATCCATTTTTCAAAGAAGTGCCTTTTAAAAGTCAGGTATGGATGAGCCACGGAGACACAATACTCAGACTTCCAGAGCAGGGTGAATGCTTGGCTAGTACTAAAGACGTTAAAAATGCAGCTTTCAAAATTAATGGAGAGTCTACTTATGGTATCCAATTTCACCCAGAGGTATACCATTCCACAGATGGAAAACAGGTATTACAAAATTTCTTAATTGGTATAGCTAAAGTTAAGCAGGATTGGACCCCAGATTCTTTTGTTGAAATGACTCTAGTAGAGTTAAAAGAAAAAGTAGGGGANGACAAGGTCATCCTAGGACTCTCTGGCGGAGTTGATTCCTCAGTTGCAGCCATGCTATTGCACAGAGCTATTGGTNAGCAACTTAATTGTATTTTTGTTAATAACGGTTTNCTTCGTAAAAATGAGTTTGAAGAAGTTCTTAAACAATACGAAGGAATGGGACTGAATATCAAGGGNGTAGATGCTTCCAATCAATTTCTTGACGCTTTAGAAGGGGTATCAGATCCTGAAACTAAACGAAAAGTTATTGGTAAAACCTTTATTGAAGTCTTTGATGCTGAGTCACATTTGGTAGAGGGAGTACGTTGGTTAGGGCAGGGAACAATATATCCTGATGTTATTGAATCTGTCTCAGTAAATGGACCTTCAGCAACTATTAAATCCCATCACAATGTGGGTGGATTACCCGATTTCATGAAGTTAGATCTGGTAGAACCTTTACGAATGTTATTTAAAGATGAGGTAAGACTTGTAGGGAAAAGTTTGGGAATGAATACCGCACTTTTGGGTAGACACCCTTTTCCAGGTCCTGGGTTAGCAATTCGAATTTTAGGTGAAATTTCTCGTCAAAAAGTAAAAATGCTTCAAGAAGTTGATGCCATTTTTATTAAAGCGTTAAAAAAATGGGACTTATACGATCAGATTTGGCAAGCTGGTGCAATATTTTTACCTATCAATAGTGTTGGAGTTATGGGAGATGAAAGAACCTACGAAAATTGTGTGGTTCTACGAGCTGTGCAATCAACAGATGGTATGACTGCAGATTGGGTAAATTTGCCTTATAATTTTCTTCAAAAGATATCTAATGAAATTATAAATAATGTAAAAGGGGTAAATCGTGTGGTCTATGATATAAGTTCAAANCCACCTGCCACAATAGAATGGGAATAGTTTTTAATAAAAATTAATTANTGATACTATTTAGATCTTTTTTTATCATTTGCTTGTTTATTTTAACAGGTTTTAGTGTTATGTCACAAACTCCAAATTCCTTTATCATGCATAAGGTAAAACGAGGTGAAACCATTGAATTTTTAATTGATCAATACAGAATTACAGAATCCCAATTACAGGAATACAATCCCTCATTAGAGCGTTTAGGTATTAGAAGGAAGATGAATTTACGTATTCCAGTTTTTGACCTCCCCCCCGAATCTACAACAATAGCTCAAATTTCTAACCCATTAATTGACTCTCTTGAATTTATAATTCACAAAGTTGACCCAAAAGAAACTAAATGGCGTTTAGCATATAAATATAAAACAACGATTAAATTGTTAGATTCTTTGAATCCCGAAATCAAAGAAGGTTTAAAAATTGGTCAAACGGTCAGAATACCTCAAACCCAGATAATTCAAACAATACCAGAAAAAGATTCTTTTTATAACTACTATAAAGTTCTTCCTAGGGAGGGATTCTATCGCATAAAAAAAAAGTTAGGTGTAGATCAGGTAATATTAGATTCATTAAATCCTGATTTAAAAGAGACTGGACTGATTGCTGGTATGATTTTAAAAATTCCTGGAGAGAAAACCGGGAATTTTAAGATAGAAAATGATTTACTTATAGAAAGAGTTAACTTATTGGATTCTACTTTTTTAAAAGAGAAAATTAACTTCTCTTTACTTTTACCATTTAAAGCGAATGAGATTATTTTTGATTCTTTAGAGGATACAAAAAAGCTTCTTCAAGAAAGGAATTTACATACACTATCTCTAGATTTTTATTCTGGAGTAATCTTTGCATTAGAAACCTTAAATAAAAAAAGTTTAAATGTTACACTTAATACTTATGACACAGAAAACAAATATTCTAAGTTGGATGGAATAGTAGATGAATTAGTAACTAATGAAAATGATTTTATTTTGGGCCCATTAATACCTTCGAATTTTGATTATATTTCAAATAATAAAGTGTTGGAAAATATTCCCAAAATAAATCCATTGTCGACTAATCCTGTTATATCAAGAAAAAATGTTTTTCAATCTGTAACAAAAGCAGAGAAGTATCGTGAAAAAATGTTTGCTTATTTAGATAGGGTAATAGACACTACACAAAATGTTGTAATTGTTGCCGACTCTTTAAATCGAACCATTGAAAATCAATTAAAGACATACTTTCCTTGGGCAATAAGCTTAAGGCCAGAAAAAGGAGATTATATTTTACCTGAATTGGCTGATTCTCTTTTGGTTGATTCGTCACCTAATAAGGTTATCTTGGAGACGCAGTCATTCCCATTAATAGCAAATGCACTTTCTCAATTTAATGCTCAGAATTCTGGTGAAAGAGAGGTTCAGGTATTTACAACTTATCGNAGTAATGCCTATAACAACAAAAATTTAACTAGAAAGGTTCTAGGTGGTATTCAATTTACTTACCCATCAGGATTTAAGCCTCTTGAATATAGTTCTAATGAAATATTTATTGAGTCTTTCAAAAATTTTTTTGGTAAGCGTCCAAATAAAGAATCTTTAAGAGGGTATGATTTAGTAATGGATTTAATTATTCGAATAGCTGTCGCTACTAAGCTTGAAAAATCATTGGAATTAGGTGAGACCCAGTATCGTTCTAATAGATTTCGTTATGAGACAGAAGAGAATAATTCCTTTAGTAATACAGCTCTTTTTATTTTGCAACATCGAGGATATCAAATAATTGAAATAAAAGAATAGAATGATAAACCATGAAGTTCACATTGATTTTGTAAATTTGAGTCCGGTAACTAATAATTAAATCAACCGGATGTCCAATACCAAGTATATTTTTGTTACAGGGGGAGTAACATCATCTTTAGGAAAGGGCATTATAGCAGCTTCATTGGCTAAACTACTTCAAGCCCAGAACTTTAAAGTCACGATTCAAAAGTTTGACCCTTATATCAATGTTGATCCAGGTACGCTTAATCCATATGAACATGGAGAGTGCTTTGTAACCGATGATGGTGCAGAAACAGATTTAGATTTGGGACATTACGAGCGTTTTTTGAATGTAACTACCTCACAAGCAAATAATGTTACAACTGGTAGAGTCTACAAGAGTGTTATTGAAAAAGAACGAAGAGGGGAATTTTTGGGTAAAACTGTACAAATAATCCCTCATATTACCAATGAGATTAAAGAACGAATGCAGTTGCTTGGCAAGACTGGTGAATACGATATCGTAATTACTGAAATTGGAGGTACTGTAGGTGATATTGAATCTTTACCATATATAGAGTCGGTAAGACAATTGATTTGGAATTTAGGAAAAGAAAATACTTTGGTTATTCATTTAACTTTAATTCCCTATTTATCTGCAGCTAGAGAACTAAAGACAAAACCTACTCAACACTCAGTAAAGACACTTATGGAAAGTGGTATTTCTGCCGACATTATCGTTTGCAGGACAGAGCACGAACTCTCCAATGACCTTAAAGAGAAACTTGCGTTATTTTGTAATGTAAAACAAGAGGCAATAATTCAATCCATAGATTTGGATACGATTTATGATGTCCCTCTAATGATGTTGGATGAAGGATTAGATAAAGTAGTTTTAGAAAAATTAAAACTACCTTCAAAAAAATCCTTAGACTTAAAGTCTTGGAATGTTTTTTTAGAAAAGTTTAAAAATCCAAAACATACATTAAAAATTGGTTTAGTTGGAAAATACGTTGAGTTACAAGATTCGTATAAATCAATTTTAGAATCTTTAATTCATGCAGGTGCTAGTAATGAAACAGAAATTGATGTAGTAAGCATTCACTCGGAACACCTAGAGCAAGGGGATGTTGCTAAACAATTGGATGGACTTCATGGATTAATTGTTGCTCCTGGTTTTGGCGAAAGAGGTATAGAGGGAAAAATAAGTGCTATTGCTTATGCTAGAAAAAATAAGTTTCCTTTTTTTGGAATATGTTTAGGAATGCAAATGGCAGTAATTGAATATGCAAGAAATCAGATTGGTCTAGTGAATGCAAATTCAACTGAAATGGACCCTGATTGTAAAGACGCTGTCATAGATTTAATGGAATCACAAAAAAGTGTTATAAAAAAAGGTGGGACTATGAGGTTAGGAGCATGGAATTGTGAGTTAACAAATGATTCGAAAGCTGCCCATGCCTACCAATCTAAAATCATTTCTGAACGTCACCGCCATCGTTATGAGTTTAATAATAAATACCTTGACCGAGTATTTGATGATCAATTTATAATCGCTGGAACAAATCCTGAAACTGGTCTAGTTGAAATTGTTGAAAATAAAAATCATCCTTGGTTTGTAGGTGTTCAATTCCATCCAGAATATAAAAGTACAGTTTCCAATCCTCACCCGTTATTTGTAGATTTTGTCAAAACTAGTTTGGCACAAAAATCAAAATAAAAAGTAATAAAATAACTATGGAAGAAAAAAAATTTGATCCTTATCAATTNATTGGATTTATTCTCATTGCTCTGATTTTGACATGGATGTTATATAGAAATGGACCTTCAGACGGTGAAATAAGTAATCAAGAAACCAAAACAGAACAAGTTTTTCAAAAAAACACAAATTATCAAAATACATCAACTCAGAGTGATTCTATTATTCAAAAACAAAAAGTAACTGCCTATGGTGATTTAGGTATTCTATTTACTGCTAATGATCAACCCATTATAAATTTTGAGACAGAACAGTTTGACTTGGAGTTAAATCCAAAAGGAGGACAGATATCAAAGTTAACTCTTAATGGATATGAAAATTTTGAGGATATGCCTATTCCATTAATCAGTGACGGTAATACCGATTTTAATATTCAACTTAGCACATTAGATGGTCGAGTATTGAATACTAATGATATGTATTTTACTCCTTCTAAAAGGGATGGATCCAATGCTGTTCAAGTTGAGATGAAAGCATCTTTGAATGCTCAACAGTACATCTCATTTTTATATAGTTTTCCTAAAACTGGTCACCTTTTTTCATTTTCTATAAAAACAGTAGGAATGAGCACCTTATTAAATAATTCTGTTGCTCCAAAATTATCATGGGAAACAGATGTTTTTAGAAATTCCCGAAGTATTGACTACGAAAATAGATATACCGAATTTACTTTTGGATATGAAGACGATCGTGTTGATTANTTATCCTTAAGTGGTAATGATGAAGAAACAAGANAAGATATCCGNTGGATTTCCTATCGTCAACACTTTTTTAGTGCTATTTTAATTCCTGAGCAGTCTATAACTGAAGCAAAAATTATATCTGTNGATCGATCTGGAGAGGAGNNNTTAAATAAAAAATACACAAAATCATTTNCAACAAATTANGCTNTAAATAATGGAGGTGATTTGAACACCAATTTAAAATTTTATTATGGTCCTACAGATTACAAAGCTTTAAAACAGCTAGAAGGTGATCTAGAGACCTCTATCCCTATGGGTTGGGGTATTTTNGGTTGGATTAACANAGTANTTTTTTTACCACTTTTTGAGTTTTTATCTTCTTTCCTTTCTTATGGAATAGCTATAATAGTAATGACGATAATTGTTCGTTTAGCTATGTCACCGGTGACCTANAAGTCTTATGTGTCTCAAATAAAAATGAAAATTTTACGTCCTGATATTGATGTTATAAATAATAAATANAAAGACGATGCTGTTAAACGTCAACAAGAAACTATGAGTTTGTATTCAAGAGCTGGTGCAAATCCAATGTCAGGTTGTGTTCCTGCCTTGTTGCAATTACCNATATTCTATGCTTTATTTTCTTTTTTTCCTGTAGCATTTGTTCTTAGAGATAAATCTTTCTTATGGGCGGATGATTTATCTTCGTATGATTCTATATTAGATTTNGGTTTCAATATTCCATTTTATGGTGATCATATNAGTTTATTCCCAATTTTAGCATCAGTTGCTATTTTCTTTTATACNCAAATGACNACAGGTCANCAGCCCATGCCNCAACAACCAGGTATGCCCAACATGAAAATTATNATTTATTTGATGCCTTTAATGATGTTGTTNTTCTTTAATAACTACGCTAGTGGATTAAGTTTATATTATTTTGTTTCAAATCTCTTAACCATCTTCCTTATGTTGGTAATCAAGAACTATATTATTGATGACACTAAAATCCATGCTAAAATTGAGGAGAATAAAATGAAGCCTAAAAAAACTGGTGGATTTTCGGCACGTTTACAAAAAGCAATGGAAGAGGCTGAAAAACAGAAAAACGCAAGAAAAGGACGTAGAAAATAATTAATGTAGACTGCGTATCTTTGCAAAATGAAATCCAAAAGAGTAGTTGTAGCACTTTCAGGTGGTGTTGACTCGAGTGTNGCAGCTTATTTATTAAAAAAGGCTGGGTATGANGTCTTAGGCTTGTTTATGAAAAACTGGCACGATGAATCTGTCACACTNTCTANTGAATGCCCATGGCTGGAAGATAGCAATGATGCCATGTTAGTTGCTGAAAAACTTGGTATTCCATTTCAAACTATAGATTTAAGTAAGGAATATAGAGAGCGTATTGTGGATTATATGTTTGATGAATATGCAAAAGGGAGAACTCCAAACCCAGATGTATTATGTAATNGGGAAATTAAATTTGATGTATTTCTTAATATTGCTTTTTCTCTTGGAGCCGATTTTATAGCAACAGGACATTATTGTCAAAAAGATAAATTTACTGATTCAAAAGGNATAGAAATTCATCGACTACTTGCAGGAAAAGATATTAATAAAGATCAATCTTATTTTCTATGTCAGCTTACTCAGGAGCAACTTTCAAAAGTACTTTTCCCAATTGGTCACCTTCAGAAAGCTGAAGTACGAGATATTGCATCAAAACAAAATTTAGTTACTGCAGATAAAAAAGATTCTCAAGGACTTTGTTTTATAGGAAAAGTAAGTTTACCTGATTTTTTACAACAACANCTTAAACCTAAAAAAGGAGAAATTATTGAGATCGCTTCAAATTTTAAGATTTATAATACACTTGAAAAAAAATCAAAGACTCTTCATCAATTGTCAAATAAACTAAAATATTCATCAGAAGANGGTGTTTTAGTTGGAGAGCATGATGGAGCCCATTTTTTTACTGTAGGTCAAAGAAAAGGATTGNGAGTAGGAGGNATGGTNGAGCCATTGTTTGTTATAGATACCGATATTGATAGTAATATTGTGTACGTGGGGCAAGGGAAGCAGCACCCTGGCTTATACCGAAAGGCTCTTAAAATTAATAATAAAGAAATTCATTGGTTGAGAGATGATTTACGTATTCCTATCGGTAAAACTTTGCAGGTTTTAGCCCGTATTCGTTATCGCCAACCCTTGCAAAAAGCTNTTCTTTATAATACTNATCAAGGGATATATGTAGTTTTTGAAAAACCACAATCCTCTATTACATCAGGACAGTTTGTGGNNTTGTATCGCAAANATGAATTGTTAGGCTCAGGAGTTATATCTTAATCTTTTAAAAGCNACAAATATTNNANTAANAAATAATTTAANGATCGGCGATTGTAAGTTNNCNCTNCTTAATNTAGTCTCCATTTTTGAATTCTATTATTTTTTGCATCGGCNACTAAAATAAAATCATCTGTTTTAGAAACAATCTGGAAAGGATCAGAAAATTGATTAGGTCCAGGACCAACNTTATTTCCTCCTGCCACAATTTTGATTGACNCTGATGCCATATNAAATTCTACAACTTGTCTTTTTTCATAATCAGAAAGATAGAGTCTGTTTTTTTTATCAATAGTTATACCAGTAAAGAAATTGAAGCTTTTAAAGTTGATATCATCAGCAGACAAAATAGTAATTCCTTCTTTTGCTCCAGGATTCCAGAGTTGAACCCTATGGTTATAAGTATCGGCTACATATAGGTTCTTTTTTTCGTCAAGAATTATACCCATAGGATAGGACAATTGATTTAACTGAGCGCCATTTCCATTACCTCCAGCTACAACTACTCCTTCTTTTGCATTTGGATCCCAGCGAACTACCCTATGGTTTTCTATATCTGAAACATAGAGAACTCCGTCATTGTCAAGAGCTATTCCATAAGGTTTGTCAAATTGATTTAACGCATCCCCTCGGCCATTACCACCAGCAACAGTTTCAGCTTCTTTAGCACCTTTATACCATTTTTGAATTCTGTTATTTTCAGAGTCGGCAANATAAATAGTTCCTAATGCATCNANAGCAATTTTTCCAGGTTCGTTCAATTGATTTGCATCTGATCCATAATCATTTCCCCCTGCTATTGTAATTCCGAATGTTGCCCCTTTGATCCATTTTTGAATTCTATGATTATGCATATCGCTTACATAAAGATTTTCATCTTGGTCATATGCAATACCTGTTGGATAATTAAATTGATCAAGATTAAAACCTCTTCCTTTTCCTCCTGCGAGAGTTCTTACTCTAAATGTGTCTTTTACAAATACAGCTCTTATGTCATGATCACCATAAAAAATTATATCTGTTGGATTACTAAGGCCACTTATGATACCTTCCCAATGATCAAATAGCCATCCCTCATTAGGTTTTGCATGGATAGTTCGAACAGTATTAAATTTGTATTCTCCTTCTTCTAAATTTATTGATCCAGCATCAGCAGGCAATATCTCTGTGTTTAATTTATAAAATAGCGCTGATGTATCATTAACTGTATCACAACTCCAAAATAATATGGAAATTAAAATTATTATTTTTCTCTTCATCTTCATGTATCATTAACCTCAAAAACTTTCTAAATATACGATTAATCTAGGACTGGTTTTTTTTGATTCGAATAAAAAGAAATAAAAATATAGGCAAAATAATAATTAACAACCAGAGCATTGTTGAGCTTTTTTTTTGAAACTTTTGTGTTTCTTCAACAAAAATTCTTTGGTTGTTTTGAACCTCAAAAATTTTAGTCTTTTCACCTCCTGGCCAGATGACTTGAATTGAATCAACTTTTGTTCTATTTCCCAAACCAAAATGAGCCAAAGTACTATTATGAGATAGATGACTGGTATTTCCGCCATCAATTTCATGATTAATAAATAGAGAATCTGAATAAACTTTAATTCTAGCACCAAATGCTGATAGAGTTGAGGCATTTCCTTTTAATTTCACTTGAAGATAACTTCCTTTTTTTAAGTCGTTTCGATAAAGTCTAGTGATTGAGGGTGGACCGTAATCCATAATGGGTTTTTGTGATATAACGATCAAGTCCATATCACCATCATTCTCTAAGTCAAATATTGCAGATCCTCTTCCAACTCCATAATCTTTTAGTCCAAAGTTTAAACTTTGTTCTTTATACTGTCCATTAGTATTCTCAAATAAAAAATTATACATAGGAACGCAGTTGGGATTCAAGTCACCGTTAGCAACAAATAAATCTATATCACCATCGTGGTCAAAATCATTAAAATTAGTACCCCAACTAATAGTGAATAATTGAGTACCTAATTTTTCTGCTTCGTCTATAAATATATTTTCATTTGGATCCTGAATCATAAATCTATTAAAACGGATATTACTTATAAAGTAATCTAAATAACCATCAGCATTAATATCAGCAGTAGCACCTCCCATTGCGTTAATCCTTAAATCCATCTTATATTCTTCTTCAACATACCTGAACTTTTTCTTAGGATATAGATTTTCCAAAAGGTAATTTGGTTTGGCTTTATAACCAAAATCATTATTTATAATTAAATCCAAATCATTGTCATTGTCAAAATCAGTAAAAATTCCACCAAAACTAAAGCCTCTGTGGTCTAGGTTATACTTTTTTGAAACCTCTTTAAATTTTTTTCCATCTTTATTTTCATATAAATAACCTTTTGCAGTCTTTCCTGCATTTACAATTGTAGCATCACTTATCTCTTTGAGTCCCCCATCATAATCTGTGAAATAGTTACCAACATATAGATCTGGATAACCATCAAGATTGAAATCACCTATAGATATACCTGTGCTAAAAGACTCCATCGTTTGAATACCGAAAGACTTACTTTCATCCTTAAAAGTTCCGTCACCTTGACTGATAAAAACTAAATTCTGGGCTCTAGGTATTGTTTTTTTTTTACTTTTTGATGTTATTGTAGATACAAAAAGATCCATCCAGCCATCTCGATTAAAGTCAGCAGCAGCAACACCTTGTGTTACAAAATTCAAAGCGGACTCAAGTTTTGCAGTTCTAAGCACATTTTTAAAAGTACCGTCGTGTAAGTTTTCTAAGAGCTGATCTTCTTGCATTCCTCCAGTAATATATAGGTCTTCAAAACCGTCATTATTGTAATCTAAAACTGCAACCCCCCCCCCAAACATTCCCTCATAAACCTCAAAATAGTGATCAATACCAGCTTTTTCGGTTATATCAATAAATTTTTGACCAAAGAGACTGTTGAATGCTATGGAGAAAATAAAAAATGAAATTATTTTCCTCATTAGGGTTATTTTTTCCAATTGAGATTAATTATATTTTCAGCTATAATGGTGCCTTGTTCAAGACCAACTTCATTATCTTGGGGTGTATGAATTCCTCCATAAAATCTAGAATCTGCTGTTTCTTGAGCTATACTCCATAAACTTGAGTAAGACCTTGCCTTAAATTCTACATTACGTATTCGATCACGTTCTCTTCCCACATGAGCACTGTCAATGAATTTGATATTATTTTTAAATGAATTCAATAATGCTGTTACTGCTGCTGAGGCCTGAATTGCGTGGCCTGAAGGGAATGAAGGAAAAGGTGGGTCCGGCCAAAAGGATTCCCATTTTTTGTCAATAAATTCAGGTACAAAAGTATTGGGTCGTTCAGAGAAAAAATAGTATTTCCATTTCCAACATTTGATAAATGCATCAGCCACTGACATACCTACTAATGCAAATGTTTTTGCCGATAAAAGAATATTTGGTTTGTTTCTTCTTATTAAAGAGTTGGTAATATAGTATAAATGACCACCAGGACTAAAAGTAACATCCGGGTCATCACTCCACCAAATAGCTGCTTCCTTTTCTGCTAATGTGAGATTATTTTTTTTCTGATACACTAATAGAAATTGATTATAGTATTCACTTCCTTCAACCGGATCATACTTTATATATTCTGGAACCTCAAGTGAGGTATTTTGAGGTGCAAAAGTTCTGTTTTCTCCCCAAAAAGAATGTAGAGGCTTATGACTAAATGATTGCGCGAATAGTGGAGGTTTCCAGGAACCAGGAAAAGGCTCACGATTAAAATCCCGATCGAAATTTTTTAAGTATCCTCGATGACCACCGTCAGTTTTTGACCAATCAAAAAGTGCTTCTGCTAGCTCAGTTCCATAAGCAATAGATTTTTTTGTCGTTTTTCTATTCTCATTTTTTTCTAATATTTTTTGGATTCTATTTTCCAAAGAATCAATTTTTAATTTATTTTCATAAGAGGTCTGAAGATATAGAGATTTTAAAAGTTCACTTTGTGACCTATTTAATACCATAAGCCAATTATAAGAATCTTCAGAGTTAGGAAGAGGAAGACTTTCCAATTGATTCAATTGACCTGCTAAGGATTTGTGATCTGAAGTTCCGTGAACAACTGCCTCATATTGAGCCAAACCCATATAACCAAGACATCGGGAGGCAAAAGTAGGTGAGTTGGCAGGAGTATTTTTAGTTATGTATAAAGTCATATCAGCCCATTGAGCTGCAACTTCGTAATCAGGAATTTCTTTTGGTAATTGTTTACAACTTATTATGCTTATAAAGAGAATTAAAATAAAACCCAGTTTCATAAAAAAATAAAATATTGATTCAGTTTTCATGTGTATTGTATTTATATACACTTAATTTTTTATTTGATTTTGCAATATAAAGAGCAGTTTCAATTTGTATTACATCACTCACGTCACCCTTAATATTTAAGCCTGTTTCTATTGGTGAAATTAGATCAAAACTACCGTCACCTTTTCCTAATAAAACTGTACCATAGTTTGCATCATTACTACCCAGTTTTAATGCATTTTTAGATCTATTTCCAAACAGAAGTAAATCCTGGTTACCGTCGGCGTTTATGTCAAAAATATGAATTGCAGTAAGAGGACTTCTTTGTGCAATATCCGGAAGTTGTTTTACTAAATACCCATCTTTTGAACTTAATATGACAATTGATTCTAGTTGACTTGCTTTCCAGTTTTTAGTTTTATTGGTTTGAATTTTTCTCAACAGCATTTCCAAATCTGCTTCTGCATATGATTTATAAGATGGATAAACAGACTTTAGCTGTACTAACTGAGCTAATAATTCATCACGGCTTGCCAAAGGATAAGCTTTACCTTGAATATAATATGATATAATAGGATCCACAGAACCGTTATCGTCAAAATCNTCGTAATGAATTTGAATAGGTTGTTTAGATGAAGNATTAAAAGGATTATTTATTCCCTCATTTCCAATTANAAAATCTATTTTTCCATCATTATTAAGATCCGTCGAACTTATTGTGTTCCACCATCCCTCACTTGTATTTGAGTCTAAAAAATAATTTGTTTGTTTTTCTAAAACTCCATTTTTATCAAGAAAAACAGTAACTGGCATCCATTCACCCACTAGAATAAGGTCGTGAGAGCCATCTTGATTTATGTCTGTCCATATTGCATCACGAACGATTCCCTTGATGGAGTTTAAAGTTTTTGATTGTTGCTCATCGACAGTGAGATTACCTTTTGAGTCACAGATGATTAATTTATTTGAATAATGTTTTGGATAACTTCCTGGTATAATACTCCCCCCTAAAAAAATAGAAGTATTACCATCGCTTTTTGATTCTTTTATCGCAACAACAGAAGTCCCTTCTTTCAGAGGAGTATTTTTTTTACTGGACAACATGAAAAAGCCTTTCCCATTATTCATATAAACTTGATCTATCAATGAATTACTCCCGTTTTTAAGATTATGATAACCCCCATTTCCAACATAAAGATCTAAATCTCCATCTGAATCTAGATCTGATAAAGCTAGGTCTGAAACTATTGTATTTTTACTTTTAATAAAATCGGATGATTTTTTTTGTGAATAACTACCCTCTTTATTTTGAAGCCATACTTCTATGGGTTGGTTTTTACCTCCACCAATAACAATATCTTCTTTTCCATCTTGATTCAAATCACCTTTTGTAAGGGGTGGGCCTTCAAAAGAAGGTTGGAAATGCAATAATTTTTGCCTGTCAAAGTCCAAAATGTTTTTTACTTTGTGGCCATAGGTTATTTTGTTCTCTTGTTCTTTAAACCAAGTATTTGAAATTATATTATGATCTGTCTGCTCATTAATTTTCTCTTGCTTAAGATTGATTTTTTGATTTAAAGGGATATTTTTTTTTGTCGTGTGGCTTCCATTTGGCCACTGTATTTGGATGGAGTCAATTTTTTCAATTTTACCTAAACCAAAATGTAAAATTGGGCTAACAGTGGAAAGATATCCACGAGTTGGGAATTGTTCTTTAACCTGTTCAAAACCATTAGCAAAAACTCTGGCTTTGGTTCCCAAAGACTGCCTGTTGTTTTTTAATCCTTCAAACTGAATTTGAATGAAATTATTTGAGTCATTTGAGTTGTTTCTGTAGAGACTTACTGGAGTATTAATATTGTTAACGACTAGATCTAAATCACCATCATTGTCTAAATCACCATAAGCAGCACCATTACTGTTTATAAATTCTTGAAGCCCCCAATTTTTAGTAACATTCTTAAATTTTTTACCATTTTCATTACTATAGATGTAGTTTGATACATTAGATGCAGGCATATTATTTATAATTTCTAGAACATCTTCTCTTTTTAGGCTTGACTTTTTTTCTCCAATGAAGTTTTCCATATAACTTAGAAAATCTCGGTTAGTATAGTCTCTTTTATAACCATTACTTATAAACAGATCTTGCCAGCTATCGTTATTAAAATCTGCAAAAAGTGCTGACCAACTCCAATCGGTATTTGAGATCCCCATTTGCTGGCCTACTTCACTAAATGTTCCATTTCCATTGTTTAGCTGAAGCATATTTCTCATATATTGGTAATGAAATCCACTTTTTAAGTTTAGTTCAAAAAGGTTGTAGTTGTCTGGGGCTTGAAGTAATTTTTGTCTTTTATTATCTTCAGGGAGCATATCTAAAGTCAGAAGGTCTACCCAACCATCATTGTTTATATCACCACTATCATTTCCCATTGAGAAGTGACTAGTATGTTGAATGCTTTCACTGAGTTTATTCTCAAAATCCCCATTTTTATCATTGATGTATAAGTAATCAGGAATTGTATAATCGTTACTTACATAAAAGTCCGTCCAACCATCATTGTTAAAATCAGAAAGAGCAATCCCTAGACCATATGACAATCCTGAGCCNTTTATACTTGTNTGGGTTGTAATNTCCTTAAAATAACGCTCATGTTGTTCAAAGAGTCTCAATCCTGTTAGGGGTTGGTCTTCTTTAAGTAAAACCTTNGTTTTTGGAACACCAAGTACAGGTAANGAATTTGGNTTGTGATTTAGAAGNAGCATNTCNAGATCACCATCNCTATCATAATCAAAAAAATAACCCTGATTACTATANNCTGGNCTNTCAAGTCCATATAAACGNGCAACTTCNGTAAAAAGGGGTANNCCNTCTTNATTATTNCCCATNTTNAGAAATAATTGGTTTNTACGACTTTTTTCTTTNACCTTTCCTGAATANCAAACATATANATCCATNCTTCCNTCACNATTAATATCTACAGNAGTAACTCCNGTTTTCCAAGGGCCTTTTCTNCCCTGAACTTTTGAAGNGNTANTTATNTCNTCAAATTTTAANNCTCCTCGGTTAAGANACATTTTNTTCTCCTCCATATTNGAGGTAAGGTAAATATCCAATTTNTCATCGCCATTAAAGTCTGCAATNGCNACNCCTCCTCCATTNTANAAATATTCATANANNAGTACNTTTGTATTTGGNCCTTCTGTAAGNTTATTTTNAAAANATAGNTTNGTNTGCTCTGGTTTAAGNGAAGTAAACTGTTTTNTTGTTCTCTTTTCAGTNTCNCACCCNAAAAGAANTGTAATTAANAGANNNATAANTTTTGAGNTCATTCTCATAATGACTCNTTNTTCTATAAAATTAGNATTTNCTTTAAANAAAAAAAACATATCCTCTTATAAAGAGGATATGTTTTAAGTGATTAAATAAGATGTTTTTTATTCGTAACCAGGGTTTTGAACAAGTAGAGAATTTTTATTCATTTCGTCTCTAGATATTGGACGATAGTACATTTTATCGTTCCAAGATCTGTTTTCTATAGAAGTTTCATTTTGAACTTCATAAGTGTAGTCGTAAGTAGTTTTATCATGACGATAAGGAACTATTGGACTTTTTCCAGCTTTTAATGTAGCAGTAATATTAATTTTCTGTACTCCTCTTCCTAAAGTGCTAGCAGCAATTAACCATCTTCTCGCATCGTGATAACGGTGCTCTTCAAAAGCTAATTCAATACGTCTTTCATT
This sequence comes from Flavobacteriaceae bacterium, assembly GCA_002705385.1. Classification (GTDB taxonomy): domain Bacteria; phylum Bacteroidota; class Bacteroidia; order Flavobacteriales; family Flavobacteriaceae; genus MS024-2A. The sequence goes on along the minus strand of PAFO01000017.1, from coordinate 16,605 downwards.
AATATATTTGTTTAAAAGATCTGCACCAGTTTCAGTTACTGCTGGCATACCCACTCTAAAACGAGTTTTGTNCATCCAATTTCTAGCTTCATCTTCTTGACCTAAGTTAATAGATGCTTCTACATAATTTAATACAACTTCAGCATAACGGATGAATGGCCAAGGAATTACCTGATGACTTGTCAAGTTTTCTTTAATTGATGGATCTGGATCNATCCATTTTTTGAGATTATAATGNGTACGAGAACCGTTCCAATTTTCAATTGGCCCCTGTCTTGTATCTACTCCATTTATTAATCCTCCATTTCCATCGTCATAATAGCCTGACTGGTATTCATCGTAAGGATCGATGTAAACAACATCAGAAGGTCTTGGTTTCCATTTAGCACCGTCAAACAAGACATGTGCATGAAAACGTGGATCTCTGTTTGCATATGGATCAGCCTTATGAGTGGGATTATTCCAATCAAATTTAGAACCATCCATTAATTCATAATCGTCAACCATTTGCTGCGTTGGAGGATTTCCACTCCAGTTGTGATAACCATTTGGTCCATTATTAACACCAAAGTGAGTACCACCTAGAGGCCAGTTATCTTCTGGAGTATATTGAGAGGATAGTGTTCTAACCCAAATCAATTCTGAAGATGCAGATGCGTCTGCGACAGCACTCTTACCGCCCATAGCAATTGCAACAGCATTGTCTATACCCTCAGAGTGAGATACTGGGGCAGACAAGTCAGTTTTGTAACCACTAGTAATATCTAAGACAGCTTTTGAAGCTTGTTGAGCAGCTAGCCAACGCGCTTCTTGTCCTCCTGTATAGGCATGCAAGTCACCTCCATAACCTGCAGGTGCTTTGGATGATTCATGTAAATCACTTGCAGCATAGGTTAAAACACGTGCTTTTAAAGCCATTGCAGCAACACGACTTGCTCTTCCATCAGCCATTTGCTTTCCATTCAGAAGATTTGCAGCTGCGTCTAGGTCTGCAATTATGAAATCAACTGTTTCTGCAAAGGTGCTTCTTGCAATCGACAAATCGTCATCAAGAGTATAAGGGGCATCAATTAAGGGAACTCCACCATAAAATCTCATTAATTGATGGTAAAAGTACCCTCTTAGAAAATGAGCTTCTCCTATTAATTTATCCTTCTGATCTTGATCATCGAAAGTAGATTCAGGAAGTTCTGCAAGTGCTACATTAGCTTGTCTAATGGCAGAATACATACGATCCCATCTATAAGTACCACTTGTCCATGCAAGGTTTCCAGGTTGCTCAGAACCTTCATTGAAAGTATTTATATTTCTACCAGCGTGAGTAAAATATGCTTCATCTGTAATCACTGCTTGCATTTGCTCTTCAAAACCTGCATAGCCAAGGTAAGAATATATACTAAATACAAACGCTTCTGATAGCGTTCCATCACTCCATGTCGCCGTACTAGCAATTTTGTCTAGTGGCTGGGTGTCTAAAAAATCATCATTACAAGCCGAAAATACTACCATAATAGTTAATAGGCTTGATACTATTTTTGTTCTCATCATCATCATATTTAAATTTTTCATTTTGTAAATGTAATTAAATGTAATTAAAAATTAACTCTTAAACCTAAATTCCATACTTTTTGAAGTGGATAGGTTCTATNTGCAACTTCTGGATCTGTCATATCAAATTCTGTAAAAGTCAGTAAGTTCAATCCACTTGCATATAATCTGAAGTTAGATATGAATCCTTGACCTAAAATGCTATCAGGGAGGTTGTATCCAAGCTCAAGGTTCTTAAGCCTTAAGTAGTCTGTTGATCCATAATTATAGGTGTTGTTTCCATAGCCACCATCAGTGTACCATGTATCTCCTCTGGAAGCCAATCTTGGATGTACTCTGCTAGGATTATCAATTGACCATCTATTATCATGTTGATATTTATAATAGTTTCCCCAATCACCAAACTCACCATTAAAGAGTGAAGCAACTCCTCCTTGTGAGCCTTGGAAAAGGATTGATAAATCGAAGTTTTTATAACTCATGTCAAGTGTAATTCCATATTGAAACCTTGGTGTAAAACTATCTTCTTGACGAACCATNTCGTCTNCATCAATTTTACCATTTCCATCATAATCCACTAACTTTAAGTCTCCAGGTCTTAATTCAGGAGTNACTTGACTGTAATCTAGNGTNTTTGCTGCTATTTCAGCCTCATCATACCANACACCATCTGCTTCATATAAAAGATAAGCACCTAGAGGCTTTCCTTCCTGTAATTGCCATTCTGGAGCGCCTGAAACTTCATCAATAAATTCTACTGTATTTTTAGAATAACCTCCATTAACTCCAATAGTATATCTAAATGCATTTGGATCTGAATAATTGGAATCACCACCTTCATAGGATACGTTAAATTCCATACCGGCATTTGTCATACTTCCAAAGTTTGTTGGAGGAAGAAGATTACCTATTCCTGAAGAGGCTGGTGTACTTCCTTGTTGTTGAATTAAAATTCTATCTCTTTGGTTATCAAAATATTCCAGAGAAATATTTAATCTATTAAACAGCTTGGTGTCAAGTCCGATATTTGTGTTTCTAGCAACCTCCCAAGTAAAGTTTGGATTTGGAAGAACTGTTTCGTAAAGCGTTTCGACCACCCTACCATCAATTGGGTACTGTCCAAAACCAAAAGTAGAGAGGAATGCGTATTCTTGAAGTGATCCGTTGTAAAATACTTGATCATTTCCAAGTTCCCCATAGGATGCTCTGAGCTTCAAGAATGAGATATCCTCTACATTAAACCAAGACTCATTTCCAATATTCCATCCAACAAGTATTCCAGGGAAGTTACCATAACGACCAACCTCTGGAAATATATAAGAACCGTCTCGTCTAAATAATAATTCAACCAAATAGGTATCATTAAAGTTATATTTTAAACTTCCATAATAACCTAAACGAGTTCTTTCATATCCAGATCCACCTGTAAGCTGATCATCTGCACCTCCTGCAAAAAGTTGGTCAATTGCGGGAGAAATGTAATTTCTTCTAAAAGCAAAGAAATTAGACCCCGAAAACTTTTCTTTAGTTGCACCAGCAAATAGCTCGAAATCATGATTTTCTCCAAGTGTAATATTATACTTTAATTGGCCAGATAAATTTGTATTTAATACAGAATTATTACTTTCTCTTAATCGAGGATCCGTGAAAGGTGATCTAACATTAGCAGTCAATCCAGCAGAACTTTCTGTAACACCATCCCATGCATAAAGTTCCCATGGTGTTTCCCATGTCTTAGAAGTTGATCTATTTACATCAACAGCACCATTTACAATTAATTCTAAACCTTCAATCCACGGATTGGTTATATTGATTCCCCCATTGATTTGAATAAAATCTCTTGGATTTTTAACGTAACCTGTATCACCACCTGTTACCGTAACTGGATTTTCACCATTTTCAATATCTGGACCTGGCTCACCTGAAGGCCATCTGGCATTTTCTCCCGGTCTACCACGTTGTAACATTCTAAAAATATCACCTGCTGGAACCGTAGGGAAGTTTCTGTCTTCTCTTCTTGTAAGAATTCCAGTATTCATTTTTATGTATTCGTTAACATCAGCATCAATGTTCATTCTTAAACTATATTGATCGTAAAATGTTCCCGAGTTTTCATATATAGCATCTTGATGGATGTAGCCAAGAGATGTAAAATATCTAACTTTTTCGCTTCCCCCTGATAAAGACAAATTATGTCTTTGTTGAGGTGCCCAATCTTTGAATGTCTCACCATACCAATCAGTATTTGGGTATCTCCATGGATCATTTCCGCTTAAAAAACCAGCTACAGCTTCTGGAGGATAGATTGCATTTAATGTAGTAACACCATCCGTTGGAGAATCATAAAATCCAGCATTTTGAATCGCTGACCATGCGCTACCCCATTCGCTTACAGGAATGTTATTATAGATAGCATGCTCATTCATAATATTAGCATATTCAAAAGAGCTGGACATTTCTGGAAGGACAGTTGGAGCAGACCATCCACTATTGAATGTATATTCTAACTTAGGTGCTCCTGCTTCCCCTCTTTTAGTAGTAACAAGAATAACACCATTTGCCGCTCTTGCTCCGTAAATAGCAGAGGACGCGTCTTTAAGAACTGATATACTTTCTACATCTTGAGGATTTAATCTTCCTATTCCACCATCACGGTCAGGAATTCCATCTATAACAACAAGAGGACTTGAATTTCCAAGCGTATTGATACCACGAATATTAATTGTAGCACCATCTTGACCTGGTTCTCCAGAGCCTTGAATTACAACTAAACCGGGAAGCCTTCCTGACAACGAATTAGTTATATCTACCGCAGGAGATTTAACAATTTCTTCCCCTTTAATGGCTGCAACAGCACCAGTTATAGTTGCTTTACGTTGAGTACCATAACCAGTTACCACAACCTCTTCAAGTTCATCAGAACCAGTAACCATAGTTATATCAAAATTATCTGAGCTCGCAGAAATTTCTTGAGTTACAAAACCCAAATATGAAAAAACTAATGTTGCATCTTGGTCAGAGACTGAGATTGAATAATTTCCATCAAAATCTGAAGTTGTTCCGTTAGAAGTCCCTTTTTCAACAATTGAAACTCCAGGTAAAGGNCCAGTTTCATCACTGACTGAGCCTGAAATGTTTTGTTGAGCAAGACTAAATGATGTTCCAAGTACTATAAATATGNGTACAAGGAATTGCTTTAAATTTTTCATTTGTTTTTAGTTAATTAAAGTTTTTAGTTAATTAAAGTTTTTAGTTGTGTAATATTAATAATATTTCNNTAANAAANTTAATAATNTGTTAAAAAAAACAAAAGAAAAAATATATTNANNNATAATNTTAGATACAAATGATTATTTTTTATATACAAAAAATATAATTTTTAAAATATAAAANNTTAATATGTTTCTATAAATAAGCTTAGTGAACCTATAATCCAAGTATNGCTTGACATATTNTAGTTTTTAGCAGTATTTTTGCAGTGGTTATTTTACCTATTATTAAATTTTTGTNANTANATTTANATAACCATAAATTATTTCAAAATAAATGTTNTTATTAAGGAATTTATTTATTCTTTCATTAATTTTCCAAAGCTATATTTTTTCTCAAAATATTGATAATAATATCGAGTATTTTAAATTATTATTTGAGTTGGAAAAATCTGAAAAAAAACCCCCACTTAAAATTGAATTACCTGGTCCTTTCAAAGAATTTTCTTCAAACATTAAAACACAATTAATTTCATTTGAAAAAGAATTTATTTTACCAGATAGTTATTATGATTACAATGATTACAAACTTTTTATTGGGAGTGGATCTGATATTATTTTTGATGGGGCTTTTGCTGATCAAATAATGTTTCTTGTTAACAATGAATTTATCAATAATGAAATTTTTAACGGTCAAAGAGGGTATGAAATTGATATATCAAAAAGTTATCTTAAAAATGGAGTTAATAAAATATCAATGCTTATCATAAACCATTCAAACGAAGGACGTTTTAATGGTGATATCTACCTCTCAAATGAAAAAGAAAAATTTATTTTAAATGGTACTTGGAACTATTATACTTATAATAAGTATCAAAATAACATAATTAGAAAACCTACTCAAGGATTTGATCTTTTATCGTTAATTGAATTTGATATTGATATTGATAAATATACTTCAACTATTTTCAATGATAGAATTTGGAAAAAAACCAACTTTCCAATTTCATTTGAAAAATTATTTAATGATGAAAATATTAATCCGGCAGTTTGTTTTAGAAAACTTATTTCATTTGAAACCATTCCAAGTGAGGATTATTTTTTAGAAATAGATAAAGGAATTGATGATTACGACAGGCTCTATATTAATGGGAAACTGATTGGATTAACGGATTGCTTTAATTGCAAAAGAAAATATTTAATACCAAAGCATTATTTACAAAAAGATAATTTATTTACACTTTTTGTAATAGATAAAGATGGCCCAGGTGGTGTAAAAAGTAAAATCACTTTATCAAATTCAACAACTTCATTTAANATTTCTGATCAATGGTCATATAAAAAATTACTTGAAATGGAGTTGTTGATTACAGTTAAGAATTTAGATAATAAAAATTCATTTTATGACAANTCAGAATTTAGTTTTTATAATCTTCAAGGGGCCAAATTAAATTTTGATAATTTACTTATTGAGGATAAAACATCTTTCAATTATTATTTTTTATTTTTAATTCTATTTGGATTATTAATTATTTACATAGTTTATTTTTTATTAAAGGAGAAAAAAATGGTTGANAAAAACCAAAAAAATGATCTAATAGATGAAAAAGAACATATATTTATAAGATCTGATAGGGCAGACTATAAAATTCTTATTGATAGTATTATTTTGATAGAAGGTAGAAAAGATTATGTCAAGGTAGGTCTTGAAGAAAAATCTTATCTAGTTAGAAAAAACTTAAAAACATTTTTAACAGAATTNCCTANTTCAAAATTTGTGAGAATTAGTAAATCAGTAGCTTTGAATAAAAATCAGATTGANAAAATAGAAAAAAATATGTTGTTTATAAAATCTGGAAATTACTACATAATAGGAAAGAAATATAATGATGGAATAAAAAAATTATTTAGTGNAAACTAAAANAATAATATTTAAAAAAATGTTTTTCTNAGCATTTGTAATTTTAANTCTATTTTTATNTNACTATTTACAGATTATAAATTAGATATNAGGTTTAAAATTATTAAATTTATGTCAATTTTTAACTAAATTTTAGTTCCTCACAGAATGATTTTATATCAGCTATTTATTTTTTGCTTTTTTTTGGCGATATCAACTTTTGCTCAGGAAAATTATACTGAAACAATATCTGGGATTGATTATAAGCTTCAAATGCAATTAATTCAGAAAGGTGATTTCACTATGGGTAGTCCAAAATTTGAAAAAGGACATTTTGGTGATGAAGGTCCCCAACATAAAGTTGAAATAAATGGATTTTGGATAAGTAAATTTGAGATTACATGGGATTTGTATAATCTTTTCGTAACCAGAGAACTAGATGCAAATCAAAAACCTAAAACTAATGAATCAGAAGTTCAGCAAGATGTTGATGCTGTATCTGGTGCAACAACCCCATATGTAGAAATGAGTTTTGGAATGGGAATAGATAATTACCCAGCAATCTGTATGACTCAATTAGCTGCTGTAAAATTTTGCGAATGGTTATCTGCGATGACTGGGCATTTCTACCGATTACCTACAGAAGCTGAGTGGGAATATGCATGTAGAGCTGGAACTGACACTGCTTATAGTTTTGGAGATGATCCTAGCGAACTTTCTGAATATGCTTGGTACAAAGAAAATAGTCAGGATAAGTATCAAAAAGTAGGTACTAAAAAAGCAAATCCTTGGGGATTATACGACATGCATGGAAATGTAGCGGAATGGACTTTGGACCAATATATTCCAACCGAATACGCTAAACGAGTAGGGGGAGAAACCAATCCTTTAGCATTAGGAGAAAAAGTATACCCTAAAGCAGTACGAGGCGGTTCATGGATGGATAATCCAAATAGACTGAGATCTGCAGCTAGGAGACCTTCCTCAAAAAAATGGAAGAAGAGAGATCCGCAAATACCAAAGAGTAAGTGGTGGCATACCGATGCGCCTTTTGTAGGGTTTCGAATCGTTCGTCCCCTGGAAACTCCTCCAGAAGAAGAACAAAAAAAATATTGGAAATATGAATTAACTGATTAAACTATAGAATTATGAACAATAAAAACAAAAATCAAGAAAATAGATCAAGACGTACTTTTGTACAAAAAACTGCTATTGCAACAGGTGCCCTATTAACAGTTCCTTTAGGAGTTGATGGAATGGCTCGTGTAAATGGAAATCAAAAATTAAAACTAGCTTTAGTTGGTTGTGGGGGCAGAGGCTCTGGAGCTGTAGTACAAGCACTTACCGCTGATGAAAATGTTGAACTAGTAGCAATGGCTGATGCTTTTGCAGACCGAATTGAGAGAAGTTTAAATGGAATTCAGAAGCATTTTGATGGAGAAGAAAAACTAGATTACAGTACCTCTAAACATCAAGGTAAAAAAAGAAAAGTAACTGTAAAAGAAGAAAATAGGTTTGTAGGTTTTGATGCTTATAAAAAAGCCATTGACTTAGCCGATGTTGTTATTTTGACAACTCCTCCAGGATTTCGTCCTTATCATTTCGAATACGCAATTGCCAATGACAAACATGTATTTATGGAGAAGCCGTTGTCTACTGATCCAGCTGGAATTCGTAAAGTTTTAGCAACAGCAAAAATTGCAAAAGCAAAAAAATTGAATGTAGTTGTAGGTTTACAACGCCATTATGAATCNAAGTATATAGAAATTAAAAAAAGAATTGATGCTGGGGCGATTGGGAAAATCAGAGGAGGTCAGGTATATTGGAATGATGCTGGTGTTTGGACAAAANACCGTAAANCTGGNCAAACAGAATTAGAGTATCANATGCGTAATTGGTATTATTTTAATTGGCTATGTGGAGATCATATTTTAGAGCAACATATTCATAATATTGATGTAGCAAATTGGTTCATTGGAGATTATCCAGTATCGGCTCAAGGAATGGGTGGACGTCAAGTTCGAAATGGAAAGGAACACGGTGAAATTTTTGATCATCATTTTGTAGAGTTTACATATGCTAGTGGAGCAGTAATTGCAAGTCAATGTCGACATATACCCGGAACAATGCGTCGTGTAGATGAGGTATTCCAAGGCACCCAGGGTAGCGTTGAAGTTGGAAAAGGAATTATCAGCGGATTAGATGGTGAAAGTAAATATAAGTATCCAAACAAATGGGATGATCCAAATCCTTACCAAGTAGAGCACGATCGTTTATTTGAATCAATTCGAAGTGGAGGCGTAATATCAGATACTGAAAATGGAGCCATGAGTACCTTAACAGCAATTCTCGGCCGTATGGCAACTTATACCGGTAAGAAAATTACTTTTGAAGAAGCTCTAAACTCTAAATTACAACTTATGCCAGAAACAGTAACTTGGAATTCTACACCCCCATCTTCTCCTGAGGAAACTGGTTATTATCCTATACCAACTCCTGGAAAAACCAAATTTATCTAGTATGGAAAGAAGAAATTTTACTCAGTTAGTGGGTATAAGTGGATTGGGTTTGTTATCATCACACACACTTTTCGCTATGAAAACGAATGTGAAAAAGTATTCTTTTAATTTGGCTTATGCACCGCACCTAGGAATGTTTTCTCATCACGCAGGTGATGACCCTATTGATCAGCTTAACTTTATGGCAGATCAGGGATTTACTGCTTTTGAAGACAACGGGATGCGAAATCGAGAAGTTGCTTTACAGGAAAAGATGGCAGATACCATGGTTAAACGTGGACTTCGTATGGGTGTTTTTGTGGCACATGAAATTTATTGGCAAAAAGCTCAACTTGCCAGTGGTGAAAAGGGTTTGAGAGAAGAGTTTTTGAATTACATTAAAAAATCTATACCTGTTGCAAAACGGGTAAATGCCAAGTGGATGACTGTAGTTCCAGGGCACATAGATTTAAGACAAAATATGTCATATCAGACTGCTAACGTAGTAGAGAGTTTAAAACAAGCCTCTGCTTTGTTGGAACCTCATGGAATTGTTATGGTATTGGAGCCACTGAATTTTAGGGATCATCCAGGTCTATTTTTAACCGAAAGTCCACAGGCATATGAGATCTGCAAAGCTGTTGATTCGCCATCATGTAAGATTCTTTTTGACATATATCATCAACAAATTCAGGAAGGAAATTTGATTCCTAACATAGAAAAATGCTGGGATGAAATAGGATATTTCCAAATAGGAGATAATCCTGGGAGAAATGAACCTACCACAGGAGAGATAAATTATATCAATGTCTTTAAATATATTCATTCTCGAGGTTATGATGGAATTTTGGGAATGGAGCATGGAAATAGTCGCCGAGATAAGGCAGGTGAACAAGCAGTGATTGATGCCTATGTCAAAGTAGATCAATTTCTTTAATGCTTAATTCCATTACACAATTATTTGGAATTCGCTACCCAATTATTCAAGCAGGTATGGTTTGGGCTAGTGGATGGAAATTAGCTTCAGCAGTTAGTAATGCTGGGGGACTTGGCCTTTTGGGAGCTGGCTCTATGTACCCTGAAGTATTACTTGAACATATTCAAAAATGTAAAAAAGCAACCGACATGCCNTTTGGTGTAAATGTTCCTTTACTTTATCCAGATATAGATAAATTAATGGAAATAATTTTNGCTGAAAAGGTTAANATTGTTTTTACAGCNGCNGGNAATCCAAAATTATGGACAGAACATTTAAAATCTCATGGATGTATCGTAGTGCATGTTGTTAGTTCTGTCAAATTTGCATTAAAAGCTCAAGCTTGTGGAGTTGATGCCATTGTTGCTGAAGGATTTGAAGCAGGAGGCCATAATGGAAGAGAGGAGACAACGACTATGACTTTGATTCCACTNGTTAAAAAAGCCATNGAAATTCCATTGATTGCGGCTGGAGGAATAGGTTCAGGAAATGCCATGCTAGCTGCTCATGCACTTGGTGCTGACGCAGTTCAGGTCGGTTCACGCTTCGTTGCAACTCCAGAAGCTTCATCACACGATTATTTTAAAACTGAGGTTATTAAAGCACAACAAGGGAGTACGGTATTGACTTTAAAAGAATTGACGCCTGTTCGTTTACTTAAGAACCCATTTTTCAATAAAATTAAAGAGCTCTATGCAGATGGCGCTTCAACAGAAAAACTAAATAAGCTGTTAGGTAAAGGAAGAGCAAAAAAGGGAATGTTTGAAGGAGATCTAATTGAAGGGGAGCTAGAAATCGGTCAAGTAGCTGCACAGATTGAAAAAATAATTCCTGCAGCTGAGATAGTTGAAGAGTTTATTTCAGCTTATAATAACAAATTAGAAAAATTAGAACTTTTTGATTAAGCCTCTACCTTTTTTTTAAAATCAATTAAAATTTGATTTTTTATTAAATCTTCAAAGGTTTCTTGTTTGCGAATTAAGTGAGGTTCGTTATTATACCAAAGTACTTCTGCTGGACGATATCTAGAATTGTAATTGCTCGACATGGTGAAGCAATATGCTCCTGCATTTCTAAAAGCAACAAAATCACCTTCTGAGATTTCTGAAATTTTACGATTACTTCCAAAAGTATCTGTTTCGCAGATATAACCCACCACAGTATAAAAACGTTCTCTTCCCTCGGGATTTGAAATATTAATAATTTCGTGATAGGAATTATATAGCATTGGACGAATCAAATGATTAAAACCAGAATCAACCTGTGCAAATACCGTTGATGTAGTTTGTTTTACAGCATTTACTTTTGCCAAAAAATAACCTGCATCGCTGACTAAAAACTTACCCGGTTCAAAAGCGAGCTCTAAGGTTTTTCCATAGGTTTTGCAAAAATCATTAAAACGTTTGCTCAATTTTTCTCCTAATTCTTCAATATTGGTTTCTATATCAGCTTTGCGGTAGGGCACTTTAAATCCACTTCCAAAGTCGATAAAGGATAGGTTTTTAAATTGTAAAGCTGTATTAAATAGGATTTCAGAGGCATGTAAAAACACTTCTATGTCCAAAATATCACTACCTGTGTGCATATGCACACCATTGATTTGCATTTTAGTATTTTCTGCAATTCGAAGTACATGGGGTATTTGGTGAATAGAAATACCAAATTTTGAATCTATATGACCAACGGATATATTACTATTTCCGCCTGCCATCACGTGGGGATTTATTCTAATACAAACTGGGATTTTAGGATGTTTAGTTCCAAATTGTTCTAAGACCGAGAGGTTGTCTATGTTAATTTGAACTCCCATATTTGCCACTGCTTCAATTTCTTCTAAAGAGACACCGTTAGGAGTGAAAATGATGTTATCAGATTTAAAACCTGCTTCTAAGCCTAATTGTACTTCTTGAATGGAGACGGTATCTAGTCCGGAGCCCATAGCTTGTATAAGCTTTAAAATAGAAATATTTGATAGTGCTTTACAAGCATAATTAATTTTTAATTTAGCTACTGCTGAAAAGGCATTTTTTAGTCTTAAGTATTGCGATTGAATTTTAGATGAATCATAAACATAGACTGGCCCTTCTGCTTGTTTCGCTATAGATAATAAATCAGAATCTGTCATAATATTATTAAATTAATTTTCAAAAGTATAAATCAAACGTAATCTGAACAAAGAAAGTGGCTAAACAACAATAAATCACAACTTTTTGTGTCATTTATAACAAAAAGTTTTAAGCTGCAAGGCTAAAAAGACGCCTACGATTAGCTATTTTTGTATAGGATTTTATACATCAATATGAATTTACACGAATATCAGGGAAAAGAAATGCTTGCTAGTTNCGGAGTAGCAATTCAAAGAGGCATTGTTGCAAGGACAGCTTCTGAAGCTGTTGATGCAGCTATGAAGCTTTCGAAAGATACTGGAACCAAATGGCATGTTATCAAAGCTCAAATCCATGCAGGTGGACGAGGTAAAGGTGGCGGAGTTAAACTTGCCAAAAATCTTGAGGATTTGAGAGCTATCTCAGAACAAATTATAGGAATGATGTTGATAACGCCTCAAACACCCCCTGAGGGGAAAAAGGTGAATCAAGTTTTAGTCGCTGAAGATGTATATTATCCTGGCCCTTCAGAGCCTAGTGAATATTATATGTCCATTTTACTAAACCGTTCAACAGGTAAAAACATGGTCATGTATTCTACAGAAGGGGGAATGGACATTGAAGCTGTAGCAGAACAAACACCTCACCTTATTTTTACCGAAGAAATTGATCCTTCTTTGGGGCTGCTACCTTTTCAAGCACGAAAGATTGCATTTAATTTAGNGCTATCAGGCCCTGCCTTCAAAGATATGACTAAATTTGTGGGTGCATTGTATAAAGCATATTTAGGTTCAGATGCATCTCTTTTCGAAATCAATCCAGTATTAAAAACNTCANATGATAAAATTATTGCTGTAGATGCTAAAGTAACTTTGGATGATAACGGCCTGTTCAGACATAAAGAGTTGGAGGCATTACGCGATTTAAGTGAAGAAAATCCTGTAGAGGTAGAGGCAAGAGAGGCTGGNCTTAATTATGTAGACTTAGATGGTAATGTTGGNTGTATGGTNAATGGTGCNGGTTTAGCGATGGCAACAATGGATCTGATAAAGCAAGCGGGAGGTGATCCTGCAAACTTTCTCGATGTTGGNGGAACTGCAGATGCAGCTCGCGTAGAATTGGCTTTCCGATTGATTTTAAGAGATCCAGATGTAGAGGCAATACTGATCAATATTTTTGGTGGAATAGTCAGATGTGACCGTGTTGCCCAAGGTATTGTAGACGCCTACAAAAACTTAGGAGATGCAATTCAAGTTCCAATCATCGTTAGATTACAAGGTACTAACGCAGATACAGCTAAACGACTTATTGACAGCTCTGGACTAAATGTACTTTCAGCAACTGCTTTCCAAGAAGCTGCAGATAAAGTTCAAGAAGCAATCACTTAATTGACAAAAAGTCAGTTTTTTAGTTTTTTTACTGTCAAAATGTCAAAAAATTCATTTGGCTTCTTTTTTGTTTAATGGTAATACAATAAAATTGTTAACCTTAAAATTTAAATTATGAATTTAATTAGTAAACAAACACCGTTTTTTCCATCTCTAATAGATGATTTTATAAATAATGATTGGAACGTTAAAGTTCCTTCTNTTTCATCTAGNATGCCTGCTGCTAATATTAAAGAATTAGACTCTCAATTCGAGATTGAGTTGGCTATACCTGGAAAAGAAAAAGATGATTTCGAAATTGATCTAGATGATGGAATTTTATCAATTTCTTCTACACAAGATGACAAAAAGTTAGACGAGAAAGAAAATTTTACACGTCGTGAATTTAGCTACAATAGTTTTAGAAGAAGCTTTTCCCTTCCTGATAGTGTAGACCATACCAAGATTGATGCGAATTATAAAGGCGGTGTACTTAAAGTATTATTACCGAAATATAAAGAAGCCCAGCCTCAGCCTAAGAAGCTGATTAAGATTCGATAAATTAATTATTTGTTTTTGTTTANAACGACCCNCCAGAAGGGGTCGTTTTTTTTAAAGCTTTATGTAGATCTTATTTTTANATAGAATTTGAATTGGGANCCAAAGGATGATTAAATATANCAAAGCGTAAATCAATGATCCGAGCTTTAGGGATAAACCTACTTGGTTNCAAAATGACATAAATTCATCGTTCAATGATATCCCTAACCAATCAGAACTATAAAAAACAACTGTTANTAGGCCTGAAAGAGAGTAAGCTGTNATTGAATTTACTCCAAATGCATGGGCAAATTTAAATTTATANTGATTTTGTTTTAAATCAAAAAAGAAAGTGAANCTTGCCAAAGATAACATCCCNACTCCTCCCATAAAAAGTGTAAAAGAACTGCTCCATAAGTTTTTGTTAAAAGGGAAAAACCACTGCATGAAATCACCTAGAAANAGAAGTATAAAACCATAAAAAAATAATTGATTTAAACGATTTTTAAGTTCGTCTTTTTGAAGAAGNACATACCCTGCCCACATTCCAATTAACCCACTTACGATAGCAGGAAGTGTGCTAAATATACCTTCAGGATCCCAAGTTTCTTGCCAAAGTCTTCCTGGTAGAATTAAATGATCAATAAAATGAGCCCAGTTTTTTTCAGGAACATTCAAATCAGGAAATCCAATTCCTGGAATTGGAATGTAGGCCATCACCAGCCAGTATCCTAAGATTACTGAAATACCAAAATACCATTGTGTTTTTCTACTTGCATATAAAAATAATAAAGCACATGCCAGATAAACAAAAGCAATTCGAGGTAAAACTCCAACCCACCTAATTCCCTCAAAATTAAAGTTTGGCCATACCCAAAGGAAAATCCCTACAACATAAATTTTTAGAGCCCGCCAAAGTACTTTTTTCATTAATTCATTTCGACTTTTTCCACTCTCATACTGTTTTTTCATAGAGAGTACAATTGAGACTCCAACAATAAATAAAAAGCATGGAAAGATATAATCTGTAGGGGTAATTCCATTCCATTCTGCATGCAAAAGGGGTGCGTAAACATTACTCCATGATCCAGGATCATTAACAATTATCATCAAAATGATGGTTAATCCACGAAGAATATCTAAAGAAAGTAAGCGTTTATTTTGCATGAGTTTTATTTTATCTGAATACTATTTCCACCTCTACCTTGACTATCGAAAATCCGTAGTGTTACCACACTAGATTCTGGAATTTTGGTAGGTTCAGTATATTTTAGAGATTGAGTATTAGGAATTTTCCCATCTAGTGTATAATGAATATTAAGGCCAGGGAATTGTTGCCTTACAATAAGTTTCCCTTTATCAATTATTGCACCTGGTTTGGGTAGGTCAAATGCTATACCACCATAAAGATCTAAGAGCAATGGAAGATGTCGTTGACCTATAGAGTTAACTAGTATATTCCATGAAATATTTAATAAAGGCTCCTGAGCTTCAGCAGTTTTTTCATCTATCCAAGGTTCTTTCTCACTCCATGCTCTCTGGGAAAACACAATCATATTTGGCATCAACATGCGATCAAATTCATATGAATTTGTGGCAGTTTCAGTCCAAAGTTGAGATTGAATGCCTAGAAAATTTTCCACAGCTTTTAATTTTTCTTTACTAGCAATATCAGTTTGATTAATTCCTTTTGAGCGCAAATTCACTTTATTGGCAAAAACATCTAAAGGTTCCGTTCCCCAACTATCTTTATAATTTACATATCCTGACCAGTTTAACCCACTGTTTTCCATATCTCTGTCATCACTCATATCAAAATAAAATGCTGATGAATTGCTCATGACAGCTTTAAAGCCAATATTAGTAAGTCGATATATCATATCTTCTCTTCCTTCTCCCCAGGTATTGTTCCATACATAGGGGATAAAATTTAAGTTTTTAAGCTCTTGATTTACTTCAATTTCTGATTGACTTTTTTCACTGTGAACTAAAAGGACATCTTCCCAACCTACCATTTGAGCCCCACCGTCAGCAATAATTTGATTCAGAAGTTTAACATTTTCGTTATATAAATCCTGATAAGAATTGATTTTAGGATCGCTCTTAATGAATTCTGAACAGAGTGGCGATTTTCTCCATACACCATATGGCAATTCATCTGCCCCAATATTGAATGTACTCATAGGTAGTTGAGCAGCATTATACATTCCTTTAATCTCATTAAATACTTTTTCAAAAAATCGGTAGGCACTGGGATCACAAATACAAATGGTATTGTCTTTAAAAAGTTGAGCTGAAGTGTATTCGCTTTGATCTTCAGGATCATGAAGACGGTATTCATTAGCTGCTTTTTCATTTCCTTGTTTCATAAAGCTTATATAGCGATTCTTCATTGCAACAACTGCAGATCTTGCATGGGAAGGAAAACTAATTTGAGGGATGATCTTAATGTGTCTTTTTTT